>JAYUSC010000025.1:0-2418 GCA_043755885.1 Pseudanabaena sp.
AGGATCGTAGACATATCCACAGGTTTTACAGATATAATTTTCCATTTTTGACTCCAAGTTCTTAAATATAAATTGGTTTGAGAAACTCATAATGTGCGGTGCTTTGCGCCGTACATTATTTGATGGTGAATTTAGCTAACGACTTGCTCCAAGTCCTTGACAGCAGGTCCCTGAATCACTTTGCCGTCGCAGCTAAATCTTGCGCCGTGGCAAGCGCAATCCCAACTTTTTTCCGCGCTGTTCCAACTCACGATACAAGCGAGGTGAGTGCATGTCGCCGAAACAGCGTGAACAGTTCCCTGCTCATCGCGGTAAGCAGCGACCTTCTCATTATCAATAGTCAGTAGCTTCCCTTCACCTTTAGCCACCTCAGTAAAAGAATTAGACAACAACCCTTTGAAGCGATCGCCGATCCAGCGGGTTGCCACATCGACTTCTTGTTTGACCGATTCCACGGTCAAAAATGGAGTCGCCCGAAGTGAGTCGTACAGATTTGTATAAGGATTATCTTTTTCGAGAATTAAGTCAGTCAGAACCATGCCAGACATAGTTCCCTTTGACATGCCCCAGAGACTAAATCCTGTGGCAACATAAATGTGTTTATTAAATGGAGTTAAATGACCAATATAAGGTAGCTTGTCAAATGACACCATATCTTGGTTTGACCATCGGTAGGCAAACGATTCAATGCCAAAGCGATCGCGAGCATAGGATTCTAGTTTTTGATACCGCTCTTCAGTATTAGAATCTGTACCAACTTTATGTCCTTCACCGCCAACTAATAGGAGTAGTCCATCCTCGTAGGGAGTGGTACGAATCGAATGAGAAGATTCGCCACTACCGATATACATTCCCACGGTCGCTTTCGAGGGATCGATTTTTGCACCTACGATGTAGGAGCGTTCGGGATAGGTTTTGGCGAAGAAAAGCCCTTGGTTTAGAATCGGTAGATTCGTGGCGACAATTACATCATGGGCAGTAATTACGCCCAGATCAGTAACCACGTAACAGGAATCACCTTCATCAACCTTCTGAACTCTGGTATTCTCAAATAAATAGCTGCCATCACCAGCAATATTTTTAGCCAGATGCAGCAAATATTTGCGAACATGAAACTGAGCTTGGTTATCAAGCTTAATCGCGCCTGCGATCGCAAATGGTAGTGATGTTTCTTTAACAAACGAAGCGGGAAGTCCTAGTTTAATAGCGGCTTTCACTTCATCTTTAATTTGATCTAGCTCACTATCTGGCTCGGCAAAGGTGTAGGAACTTTGCCGACTAAAGTCACAATCAATCTGTAATTCTTCAACAAAAGCCGCAACTTGCTCAACTCCAGCTTGATTAGATTCTGCGTAAAGCCTTGCTTTTTGCTCACCAATTTGTTTGATTAAATCAGCATATATCAACTGATGTAATGATGTAACTTTAGCAGTTGTATGACCGCTGACACCTGCGGCAACTTGTCTAGATTCAATCACCGCGACGGTTTTTCCAGCTCGCTTTAGCAGTGTCGCTGCGGTCAGACCGACAATACCGCCGCCGATAATTGCCACATCCACTGATACCCTGTTTTCAAGGCATGGATAGCTAGTTATAGGGGT
The DNA here is from genome assembly GCA_043755885.1 of Pseudanabaena sp. Taxonomy (GTDB): domain Bacteria; phylum Cyanobacteriota; class Cyanobacteriia; order Pseudanabaenales; family Pseudanabaenaceae; genus Pseudanabaena. The sequence goes on from JAYUSC010000025.1 coordinate 1,602, forward strand.
GGAATCAATCCAAAAAGAGGCGTGTTTTTCAGATGTATTTGTCATGGTGAGTTAAAACCCAGCGAGTAAAAATATTGTGTAAATCTCATAGAATATCTTCCTAATCTAATACTAAGAATTGCAAAATATTTCCTTTGACAACTATCACAAGTCAGTGTTTTATTTCTTGAATGAGTTGATTGATTATGAAATAAATTTTAATGAAAGAATATTTCCTTAAAGCTAAAGGCATTGGTTTATAATGCTTTTACCTTTGAGGAATAATTGATGGGAGTTTCCACCAAGGTATGCTTGGATATGTATGATGCTCTTGGTGATAGCCAAAATGATAGCAAGTGAGGAATGACCAAAGGAACGGGCGGTAAATACTTTGAGCGCGAGAAAGATTGTTATAGCCGTCGATTGGTTCTTGATGAGGTAGAAAAGTCCCAAAATAGAAAACCTGAATCGAACTTAGAATCGCTGGGACTGCCGAAAATAAAATTAAATTAGCATAAGCGATATTCCATAAAATATGCATACTCAGGTAAGTCAGAAGTAACGCAGTCAAACGCCTCCAACTCCAGTAGCGTTGCATAAAGCAGATGTACCAAGCGATCGCATTTTTATGCTTACCATTATGAAAGTCAGGATCAGATTCACTAGCAGGGGAATCATGATGCTGCCAATGCTTTTTTAATAGCTGATCATAGGAGAAAAAGCCATAGAGCAAGAGGGCAAGAGAACCAATAAAGTAGTTGATTTGATGATGCTTAGGTAAAATTGATCCATGCATAGCATCATGAGCAGTAATGAAAAGCCCAGTACAAAGAAAAGT
>JAYUSC010000026.1:0-13776 GCA_043755885.1 Pseudanabaena sp.
GTCGTTACAAAGCTCAGCGTGTAACCGAAGCAATAGCTGGTGTTGCTGAGAAGCCCACCCTATACTCGTCCGCGAGTTAGGGCTGGGAGTCGTCACGTGTCTAGTAAACTTCATCATGCGCTCCTACATTCAGTAAAAGGATATTTTTAGGGTCAGTATCTTGAACAAACTCAAATAGTATTCGATATTTATAATCTACAGAACATGACCAAACATCCGATAAATCACCAATCAGTTTATGAGTTCTGAGACTAGGATGAAAAGGATCTTCCGTAAGCTGACGTAAAGTTTGCTCAAGCTGTGGTCTTAGCTGTGGATTCTTGCGAATTAGCTTTTTAAAAGCTCTCAAAGATTTAGCTGTCCAATTAATATTTCTCAACGATCTAGCTCCGCTAAAAAGTCATCAACAGAGCCAGTCTTAAATTTACCTTCCATAAATTCTTGCCTAACTTCTTGTACTTCTTGCACAATTTGATGGCGTTGACGTAGTTTCAACCGATTATGCAAAACATCTAGTAGCGCAAACTGATCATCCATAGACAAAGACTCGATCACGTTTAATGCTTCTTGAAATCCTGATATTTGTTGAGAAAGCATATAAGTTTTTACCAAAAGCTTTTATAGCTATTGTAGCAATACCTATATGCTATTTTTTGCGATCGCCTAGCTACGTTAAAGCAAAACCTGTTGTTAAGTCAGCCAGCCAGTTTCGCGCAATCTCTCCCATGCTAAATGGATATGACGGGATTCAAACATACGCTTGCGTGTATTCCAATCATAAATCTTGGTTACAGCCAACTCTGCCGTTGTCGCTTCTTCGTGAGTGGCAACCCAATGCACCGTAGACAGCAACTCCATTCCAAAAGTTGTTTCAAATCCTTTAATCAGATCGGCAACACGATCAAACCTCAGCCTTGTTGCCTCATGCTCTGCAAGAAAAGCTTCAGCTTGTTCAAAAGCATTCGGCATCAACTCCAATGGCTTATCTGGTCGATCTTCCGCATCACCGTAGCCACTAATAAAATGCCCCTCAATATAACTGAGTACATGGCGTAGATTTTCGGCATAAGGTCCATAGGGAGCTTTTTGATAATTTAGCCGCAGAGACTCACCTGCCTCTTGCATAAAATACATCAGCTTATGAACTTCCAGAAGTGTAACTGTAGGGTCCATAACGGCGGATAAGTAGCGGCGCATTAGTCCCAACAGAGCCGCTCGTCCCACAGTCATATTTGGAACTTTATTCTCTTTGACCATTGACTTAGCTTGAGGCGCACCTACAGGCTCAAATAGCAAAACGGATACTTCTGGTAGGGACTGAAAAGCTTCAATAATTAACGATCGCACGTCTTCCCAGTTCAAACCACCTAAACCACAACCTAACGGGGGAATTGCGATCGAGCGAATCTGATGTTGCTGTACAACCTTGATTAGGTCTGTAAGCCCTGACTTAATATCTTCCATACTGCTTTTGCCTTTCCAATGACGCTTAGTGGGAAAGTTGATGATGAAGCGAGGAGCATACAAACGATTCAGGTCATGCACAAACATTTTGCCAGCTTGCACCTCGTTAGCCTTGCAAGCAGCTTCATAAACCTTGAAATTTTCTGGAAAAGCTTTGCGAAATTGCAGCGCAATACCACGCCCCATAACGCCAACACAATTGACGGTGTTAACCAGCGCTTCAGCATCAGCTTTGAGGATGTCGCCTTGAGTTAGCTCAATCATGGGTTTAACGTCTGCGATCAAAAATACCAATTAGGTTCTACGGCTACAACGGGTTTGTGCGTGACATTTGCTAGAGTCGTCTTAACCGTTGTTGCGATCGTACTATTGATTATCCCAATTTTCTCGATCAATGTCCACGGAAAAGCATCAAACATCAAAAACTCGGCTTGTTTACCTTCCTTTATTTTAGGATCACGAAAATCTGTAGAGGCAACAGCATCCCAGTCAATCTCGTTGAGTTTAGAGGACTGATTGTAAAAGTTAGTCAAGCGAGAACCTGCATTACCATTACTGAAAGCCCAATTTACTCTATTTAAGTTTGCCCAATTAATGACTTTATGGAAGTCGGCTTGAAGATGAATTATTGGCTGCTGACCTCCTTTATAGCTAATATCAGGATGATTTCCCATGTACAGCATATAAAGCATTATTGAACGTGGACAAAAGTAGAAAGGTACATACTCCCCAACCATTGTCTTTGGATGGCATGAGACTTCTATCTCTTTGAGTCTTCTCTCTTTAATAGTAGACATTCCCACCAATGAACAAGAAAGCCCTCTTGCTATGCGGGTTGCATCTGAAACCAATCCCATATTTGCAGAAATATTTGGCAGATTGTCGATATGGGTAATGTGATAAATCTTGGGACTGGGAGGAACTGATACCATACCAGATTATCCTTTTGACTGTTTTGAAATTAAGAGCAGTTATGGATGATTAGGTAGAAAGTTTATACCTAATCATCCATGCCATCATGTTAGAGCGACTCTATGGCTTCTGTTCAGGGAACATACACTTATCAGAATCACAACCCGCAGGGCCAGCATCCATCAACTCACCCGAATCATACTGCAATAAACTTGCATAGAAATCATCAGATTTGCGACGTTCTAGCACCTCAGTACTGAGCTTCTCATAAGTCTCCTTATCGATTGGCTCAAAGGGCAACCGAGGGAAAGTTTGGAGGTCATCAAAACGCGCCAACAGCGCCGCCGAGATATAACCCTCATCATCACGAATCGCTTCGTAAATCTTCTTCCCTAAAGGCTCGATTTCCGCCTCACGCAATTCCAAAGTTGCAGAAGTATTATGACGAGTGTAATGCTTCTGCACCTGCATATAGAAATCAAACTGCGCCATCACATCGAACTTACTGATGTCCACCTTGTCCGCGCCGTCAAGGTCAGCCCAAGACACACTCACAGGAATCTCCACCAGCCATTCCGTACATCTCGGATCGAAGGGATCATTGAGCAATTGTCCATTCTCATCCTTATCCGATTGCGAAGGAATGATGCTATAGCCATAGTCCATGCAAGCCCGCGCCACAGGATCATCTTTACGAAAAGTAATCCGACGGATAAAGCGCTGCGCCTTCGGAGGATGCCACCCTGGGGAAGCCCCTGTCAGCAAGGATTTCGTCCCCGCAGGCTGAACCGTTGTGCAACGATTGGGGCGGCGTAAACCATGCGAATCGCAATATTCCCAAACTGTTTGATGCACAATTTCACGCCAGCGATTGAGATAATTTGCTTCCTTCTCTTTGAAGTCTAGCCCTTGCACAGTGTCAGGACGACCCGCCTCAAACCAGCGCAACCATTCCACCCCAAAGGCATGAACAAAGAAGTCAAATAGTCCTGTGAAGGATACACCCACAATCGGATCGACACCACGACTAAATTGATAGCGTTCTTCATTAAAGCGATGATTGAGCAAAGCCGTAACAGACAAAGCACCTGCTTTAAAGGCTTCTTCTTGTTCTTTCTCATTGCGAGGATTGAGTTGATTGAGATGCACCTCAGACAAATTACATTGTCCTGTCAATGTGCCACCAAATACACCTTTATGAAATTCAGGCTCGTTAAAGCAGAAAGTATCGTGCAGTCCTTGAACAGGTTCGACCGAGTTGATTACTTGCCATTTACCTTTAAATCGTGGCTGATGACCATGACTCGTATCTATCCGTTGGCAAGGAATTGCGGCACAATCGGTGATTTGTAAATACCAAAGATCCTTCTTTCTAACGCCTAAATTAGTTGATGTTCCTGCACGTCCCAAGAGATTGACAGAAGAACGAATACCACACTTAGCTAGTAGAAGATAGACACGATAGGCGCGATCATATTCAGATATATAGATACGCATTCCACCAGAAGGAACACTAGATCCATCTGCATCAGCTAAACCAGCCACGAAGTGCAGAATTGCATCACGATTCCAAGTTGCAATTTCATCTAGTTCATGGGCATTATCCTTGAGCGATCGCACATGAAGTGGATCAAAGTTATCTTGAAAACCCGTATACAAGAGACAAGGAGTTTGTTTTGACTCTGTATAATAACGTTCTATACCAGAAGTTCTTCCTGCAATTGTCAGTTCTTTTTGCTGACTCTTCATGCCATACAGCCGTAGTTGCAGTTGGGGCTTGCCGTGAGACTGGCATACAGAACCATCACCGACTAATTGACCTAAGGTATAGGCTTTGACAGGATCAACAAATTTACCATGACGATAATCGATCTCGAAAGTTTCGGTATGTAAGGGATAGTTACTGGTTTGCAATTTTTCTTGCAACTCTGTGGTTGTCAACTCACTGTAATTTTTCTGGAATCGATCCTTGACAAAGAAACGATGACCTTCAGTAACATCAAGATGAGAACCATCGGCAAAACTAACCCGATACAGTTGGCGATCGCTACCTGTTTTTAAAGGTAATACCTGACTCCATTGTTTTCCATTCCAAACTTCAACCAATTTGCCAACTAGATCTTTAATTTGATGCATTCCATCACGAGTAATGAGCATCGTTTCACCAGCAACACAATGGAAATCCGCCCCGGTTATTTCTCCACATGGATTCAGGGCGTAACGCTGTAACCTATGCTCTAACTCATCCTCAGAGACTTCAGGCTGCTGCGATCGCAACCAGTCTTTGCCTTCTCCTTTGACATAAGCAGCCAGAAAATCACGCTTGAGTTCGGTCGTTGTAATTAAGTCAGCATTAGAACGTGCGATCGCTTCACCTGCCCATTGAATTGCCCCTTCACCCGAATAATATTGCTTGCGAACTGCATCAACACATTCTTGTTCCGTCGGCTTGCGATGGAATACTCTTGTGTGGTTCGCCATTCTCAAAGCATCACGCTCAGGATCAATTCTCCAATTACCAGCCTCATCCTGCTGCCAGAGATTATCCTTAGCCACAGCGCCTAAAGCATCTTCTGACGAGAATTGCCGCATACCTGCACTGTTTGAAACAAGAATACCTTCACAAACAAACTCATGAATGGAAGCTACTTCAATGTCATAAGTATGGGCAACTCTTACATCAAACTCAACAGATTTGACCTTTACAGGAATTAAATCTGTGCATTCAGGAATATGCTTCTGAACTGTCGGCGCAATCATTTGCTTTTGTGTCCCACCCCAATGATATTGGTAGGTATTCACAATCGGTGTAACCATCTCTTTCGGGAATCCATGATCCTTAAATGATTGAGGACGAACCCTCTGGCTACCAGCAAAGCGCAACGAATGAGCAGCAAATAATTTAGAAATTTTGCCAAAGGCTGCTTCACCAACAGTTACTAACTCACCTTCCCATTTACCAGTCCGCTTGCGTATAGAATGACACAATCGAGCCGTGATTCCTAATGAGGCATAGACTGATTGAACTTGACGCAAGAAATCAGAATAAGAAGATGCAACTAACACACCTTGACTAAAGCAACCATCAGCATCTGCCAATCCAGACAAGTATGCTTCGCGGATATTAGCGGTTGCCAATAATATACAGTCAGGTATATTGATCGAAGTAAAAGCTCGTTTGAATTGAGATAGATACTGATTGAGCGCACTAGAATTGAATTGTAGTTCAAAAGCCTTCGCTTTACATTGTTCTGGAGTTCTTAGCGTATGCGTATCTAATCCAAATAGCTCTCCAACAGTGATGAGTTTATCAATAATCTGTTGTTGGTCTTCAGAAATTCGGAACCTCACGCGCCAGCCATCACTTGCAACGGAACCGTCACCATGCAAATAACCAATGAAGTAGGCGACATCTGATGTAAGTGCAGGAACAGTAATCCGTTTTGACTGTGGAGCTAACGTCCCTTTAAATTCTGGCAATTCGGTCGCAGTACCAGTAATCGCTTTTGGTACAAAGATCAATCGATCATCTTCCTTGAGGTCTTTGGCTTTGACCATCCGATATGCGCCATACACATCTTCCAAGACAGCTACTTTATGGTCTGAAGTACATTCAAAATAGCCGTCTTCAGTTTTGATTCGGCAAAGAGATTGTGTACCTTGATCAAAAAAGTTAGTAACAGGATAGAATCCCTTACTTGTTAGTACCCGATCGCCGATCCGAATTTTTTCAATTGGGACTAAACCCGATTCGCTGTGAACCAAAGCCCCAGCAGGTAAGCAACGGCGGATATTCCCAGCTACGATACAAACTGCGGCTTCATCGATGAGGATGCAACACTCGACCGAGGTGAGTTGACGACCGATCGCTTTATTTAAAATATTGGCGCAGCGATCATATAGCGTTGGCAACTTGACAGGATTTGCCATACCGCCAAAACCTTTGAGGGCTTCACCACTGGGGCGGACATCGCTGATATCAACGGTGATTTGCACAGGTTTAGCTGCGTCAAACTGCTGATCGCTGCATAGCTCTAATAGCGATTGGTAGGACTTGACCCAACCTTGACGACTGTCGCCGACGAAGAACTTGACGGCGTTGTTGGCATAGTCAAACTGGACTTCGGTATTGTGGCGGCGATCGCTAGCAGGTGTTGCGCCGATCGCGCCGATCACATTTACTTGCAACTGGTTACGGATTACAGGCAATTGGCTGATGTACTGTGGCTCTAATACGCCGCCAGTGCCAGATCCTTGCATCGCGAGATCCATCATTAGCCCAAAAGAGCGCCAGTCGATCACATTGGTGCTGGTGCAGTTATAGGAGCCAGAGAAATTTTCGGGACGATCGACCCAATCAGTGCCACCGACCCACAGCCAACGTCCAGAAGTGAGGGACTTGAGCTGTTTCTGCATTTTGTCGATCAGGTCAGCTTGTTCTTTGGTCAGCTTGCCTAGGGTTTTTAAACCTGAAAGTGTGCGATCGCACACTTCAGCCCAGCTTTCGCGCTTGTTATTATATTTACGGCTATATGTCCTGAAAAATACAGGGTAGGCAGCAGGAGCGCTGTCGGGGAATCGAACCTCTTTGGAGAGGAAGGTGAGTTCTTGCACCATAAAAAATGCTTTTGTTTTAACAACGTTGAGTCAGAATAATACCTTAACTCACATTTAGCGTCAAAGACTAAACAAAAAATATTTATTACACTATTAGTAGACTTGTGAGACTTCCCACTCTTCTAACAAACCATTTCTTTGATGTTTTTCGCAGCGCGTCAAGTACAACTGCGCCGCCACATCTTGGGGATTGAGTTGTAAAATAGTCTGGAAAAATTGCTGAGCAAGGTCAAATTTTTGTTGGTAATACAAGACAATTGCTTCCTCAAAATTGCTTCTAGTACTTGTTTTAAGTTGTTGTTGCAACAGCAAGTCGCTATCGTAAATTTCAAAAACAGCAACAGCCTCTTTCTTCCCTTTGACTTTCACCCGATCGAGAAATCGATAGCCATACTGTTCCATCTCATCTAATTGAAATAGCACCTTTTCACTAATGGCGATCGCAGCGCCATATTGTTTGGTCAAACCTTCCAAACGTGAAGCCAAATTTACGGCATCAGCAATCACCGTACCTTCCATTCGCTGAGCGCCGCCGATCGTTCCTAACATCAAACTGCCTGTATGCAAGCCAATCCCAATCTTAATTGGGACTTCGCCTCTCTGTTCGCGTTTTTCATTATAGAGAGCCACCTTTTTTTGCATGGCGATCGCACTAAGCACAGCGTCATCGGGCGACTCTGGGAACAAAGCCATCACCGCATCGCCGATATATTTATCAATAAAACCTTTATGGGAATGAATCTCAGGCGTGACGATACTCAGATATTCATTAATAAAATTAAAGTTCTCCTGCGGCGACATCCCCTCCGATAGAGTGGTAAACGCACGAATATCCGCAAAAAGCACCGTCATTTCCCTCTGCACTTGATCGCCTAGTTTGACATCGGTAATGCTAGCTTTGTTGAGAAAGCGCAAAAATTGTTTGGGAACAAAACGTTCATAGGCTAAGTTTAGTTCCATAATTTCGCGGGTGAACTTGTAACGCTCAGCTTGGGCTTTTTGGCGTTCGGTGATGTCCTGAAAAGCAGCGATCGCATATAAAATATCACCATTCTCATCGCGGATGGGCGTACCCCAAACTTCAATCGGGATTTTGCGATCGCCTTGATGGATTTCCATATCATCAATAGAGCTAATTTCTCCTTGCAAAGCCCTATAGATTGGTGAATCGATATCAGGATAAAGCTGATCAGTGCCTCTTATATAGGCTTGATAAACCTCTGTGAGTTCTGAAGATGCTGAATGGTTGACCAGTCCTTGACCAAGTAACTGCTCACCCAAGGAGTTGATGTAGTAGGGATTGCTCTGAGCATCGATCACGAACACCCCAACGGGCATCGCTTCAAGAAATTTCCTCAACCTTTGTTCGCTAGTTTGTAAGGCTTCGATCGCCTGCTGTTGTAATTCTGCTTGGACAGCATCTGCATGTTCAGTGGTGTTATCGAGCAAGATTTCCAGATCAGTCTTTTCTTGAGTTAATTCTTCGTGCTTAAGATTTAAGTTCCGATTCTCAGAAACTAGGCGAGACAAACTAATATGGGTCTTGATCCGCGCCAAGAGTTCATCTTTAGAGAATGGCTTAGTCAAGTAATCACTGGCTCCAGCCTCAAATCCTGCAACCAGATCGGATACTTGATTTTTCGCAGTGAGCATCACAATCGGTAATTCGCTCGGCAAAAATCTTTCTCGCAGTTTTTGGCTAACTTCGTATCCAGTCATATGTGGCATCATCACATCTAGCAACACTAGATCAGGCTTAAACCCTTGCTCCACTAGTTCTAGAGCTTCGATTCCACTATTAGCTTGCGCGATCGCATAATTTGCCAATGACAGATTATTGACCAACACCTGCAAGTTTACAGGTTCATCATCGACGATTAAAATCTTGAGATTGCTATTATGATCGGCTTTGGGATCGACTAACGGCGCGGCGATCGGATGATGCATGGCTGGGGATGATAAATCGATTGGCTGATCAATTACATCTGGCTGATCAATCGCAATTGGCTGATCAGCGATCGCAACCAAATCGCTATGGCGATGAGACTCTTGGGCAACAGGTATCGTAAAGCTAAATCGCGAACCTTTGCCAACAACTGAGGAGACTGAGATCGCACCGCCGTGGAGTTCCACAAGCTGCTTGGTAACCGTCAATCCCAATCCTGTGCCGCCATAGATTCTAGCTGTAGAGCCATCGGCTTGCTCAAAGGATTCAAAAATGCGATCCAACTTGTCCGAGGAAATCCCGATCCCTGTATCTGCGATCGCAATTTCAATTTGCGAGTTTTGGAGATTTGCCGAGATTTCAATCGCTCCCATCTCCGTAAATTTAATCGCATTACCAATCAAGTTATATAGAACCTGTTGCAAGCGATTTTCATCAGCATCAACCAAGGGCAGATCGGCGCTGATATTATTCACTAATTGCAGCGATTTCTTCCCAATTAATGACTGGCACAACATCAGGACAACACCGACGATTTCTCGAATCGCGACGGGCTTAATTTGGAGGTCAATGTTGCGATGCTTTAGCTGTGAGAAGTCAAGAATATCGTTGACTAACGAAGAGAGCCTTCGTCCTGACGCGGCAATCATATGCAGATTGGACTTGGTGTTGTCCGACAGCGCTCCTGTCGCCCCATCAATTAACGACTCGGTAAGTCCGATAATCCCATTCAGAGGAGTCCTTAGTTCATGGGAAGTATTAGCTAAAAACTCATCTTTGAGTTGATCAAGTTCTTTCAGCTTCGTATTTTTCTCTTCTAACTCTCCAAAAGAAGTCTGTAACTGGGCTGCCATGCTATTAAAAGCACCAGCCAACACGCCCAGTTCATCGGCACGTTTAAGATCGACGGTTTTACTAAAATCGCCTTCTGACAAGGCGATCGCAGCTTCTTTGAGTTTTAAAATTGGGCGCACAATCCAGCGTGCAGTGTACAGCCCGATTGAGATCGCTAATCCTAAAGCCCCGACACAAAGCAAAATAGTCGTGCGCGTATTTTCATAAATTTGCGCCATAAAATCCGATTCAGGCACAACCACGACAACAAGCCAGTCTAGCCCATGACGATCCTGAGTCGGGACTACTTGCACATACTGCCAAGCCCCATTAATTTGAAATTTAAGTTGCTGATTTTGGCTAATATCTTTAAAATCACCAAAGCGATCGCGCAAATATTGAGCCGTCGCTCTAACGGTCGGCTGGTCGCTATCCACAGCTTTGAGGCGTTCAATTTCGCGTTTTTCGCCTTCGCCTTTAACTCGAAATGGCTGAGCAATCGTCGAACTCACAACCAGATCGCCCGATCGCTCCATAATGAAACTTTGACCAGATTGACTGATCTTGATCGTGTTCAGAAATTCCGTAATATGCAGCAATGTGACATTAATCGCCAGTACTCCAATTAATTCTCCTGTCGGCTTGTAAATTGGTCGCACAGGCGTAATGCCCAACGAAGTATTTTTGCGCGAGAAAAAGGGATAAATCTTACTCCAACTTGGTTTACCTGCTTGGACACCAGCCTGAAACCAAGGGCGCGATTGGGTATCGTACTTAGCGCGGGTTACCAATGTGTCGCGATCGCCACGCTGATCGAGATAATAGACTTCGCGGATCGGTGCGGTCGTGCGATCGCGAATTTTGAGCTGAAACCTACCATCTTCTTGCCGCTCGACCCCAACAAATTCACCGTTGGCGTTCCCAAAAGAAATATAGGCTTCCATATCGCGATTCTGCACGATATGCCAAAAATAACGCTGCAAAGCTGCAAAGTCATCTAAATCAATGTTGCCGCTCTTGATGCCTGCATGGGTAACTTCTAAAGTCTGATGAGATTTATTTAAATACTCAACTACATGTTGCTGAATGCGCGTACTAATTTCACTATTAACTTGGGTCGCCAAGTCATCCACGGCTTTTTCGCCATTTTTGAACGATAGGTAACCAACAATTCCGACCGTACCGAAAATTTGCAGAACAAAAGGCGCAATTAAAACTAGGCGTAGGGGTAGTCGCCCAGAAATTCTAGAGATCAGGTCTGGTAAAGCTTTCAACACATTAACTCAAACTACTAGCGATCGCATCTTACTCTAACTGAAATTTACCACATCACTGATCTATCTGTCATGCGCGTAAAAGCGTTTGTTTATGAGATATTCTCAACGATCGCAATTTCTGCATCCGTCAGCTCATATAACTGATAAACCAATTGATCGATTTGCCGATCAGTTACTTCAATCTGTTTCTGAATTATTTTTTTCTCGTTGGGCGAATTTACCGCCTTGAGTTTGTTATGAAGTGACATAATCTGCTCGACTAGTGAAACCATGCGATCGTGCTTATCGCGATCGCTCTTAACATCAAAATTTATAAGGCGAATAGGTAATTGCTCTATAAATTGCGTGAAATACCGAAAAAATCCTCCACGCAGTTGAGTGCTAACATTTCTTAGATAAAAGTTTAAGACTTTACTGTTTAAAAGACCTAAAATGTATTTTGATGATTCTTTGATGGTGTTTTTAAAAGTAATTCCGTAACCACTGGTAAAAGCATATTTACCAATTTCATCCATTGCAAAAGAAGCACGATCTGCAATATCAGGAACTAGTATTTTTGGGGATTTCATTAATTCAATATTTTTAGGATATATATATCCATACCAATTAGAATTATCCTTCTTTCCATTTTCTCTGCTTAACAAATATTCTTTGTTTTTCAATAAGTATTCAAGTGTTTTTGGAAACAATAATTCCATTTTTTTCTCTGTAACAAAGCTTGCTTTACCTTTGTCTAAACTGTATGGAATAATAACTACCTGTTTTGAATGATTTGTCCTATATTGTTTTATTTCTCTGCCTTTTAAGAATAGAGATACTAATTCAGATTCAATCTCAAATCTTTTATCTAATTTGCGAGAGTAAACAGTAATTAGGTTCTCATTTTTACAGATTAAATCTAACACATATATTGTGTTGGCACTAGTACGAATACCTTGAGAAATTCTATCTACTATATCTTTGGTTTTTACTGGCATCATGTCAAGACGCTCAAATAAACTAGAGCTGTTACCAATAGTAAAATTCCAATTTTTATCAGTAATATTTTTTAAATCTATCTTCCCTTCAATAGCTTCCCCCGATTTACACCATTGCGAAATATTAGTTACTCTTTTGACTTGACATTCAACACCAGCCACTTCATCCAAAAATATTAAACAAGTATAAGTTGTTGGACCTGTAAAAACTTGTTGATCGCCAAAATGTACAATCTCTGCTAAATTTTTACCCTTAGAGATAATGTTGCGAATTGGTTCGCCATATTGAGCATTAAAAAATTTGTGAGGCAAGATATATCCTAATTTGCCAGTTCTATTGAGTAACTTCAAACCTTTTTCTAGAAAGACAACACAAATATCATACTTACCTTTACTTGCAGACAAATAAGTTTGCTTATAAAATTCAGTTTCTCTAGAAGCCCATTCCTTCAAAGTTTGAATGCGGATATAAGGGGGATTACCAATAACAGCATCAAAACCACCCGATCGCATTGTTTCAGAAAATTCTTGATCCCAGTCAAATACATTGATGCGATAGACTTCATCCTCACTGAGTAAGCTCATCTGCACGTTTTCATAAAAATTAGATGCAATTAGCGAATTGCCACACTTGATATTATTATCTAAATCTGGTAAAGCTCTTTCTTTAAACAGTCTTAGTTGGTTAGTAACACTTTCTTGTGATTCTCCTTCAAGCACTTTTAATAGTAGAGACAACTTACTTACTTCAACTGCTTGACTATCTATATCTACCCCAAATATATTATCTAATAAAATCTTTTTCTTTTCGGTTGAAGTTAGCTGCCAACCAGACATGGATTCATAGATGGGAACTTTTCGATCAGGATTTTTCAACTGATATTCTTGATAGTAATCTCGATACCATTCGAGTAAATATTGATATACTCCAATCAAAAAAGAACCTGAGCCACAGGAAGGATCGAGAATTTTTAATTTTGCTGCTTGCTTAGCAGTTTTACCTGCTAATAATTTACCAACTGTATTTTTAACAATATAATCGACGATATAAGTTGGTGTGTAGTAAACTCCTCCCGCTTTGCGAACTTCAGGTTTATCTTCTACGGTTACTCCCACTGAACTAAGCGTAATAATTTTTCCTAAGAACTGTTCATACACTTGTCCGATAATTTCAATGGGAATCACTGAAAATTCATAAGGACTTGGATAATAAAGATTTGTGATAATGCTCTTTAATGGAATATCGCCAATAGTTAAGGATAGAGTAAAGTTATCAAAATCATGGCGATCGCGTTCAGCTTTAAAATGAAACAGCCCAGAATTATAGCGATCATCAGCTTCACGAAAGATTTGACAAAGATGATCGTAAACATTACTACCTTTTTGCAAGTCTTCTAATCTGCCATAAGGTTCCGTACCTCTATCTTCACAAATTCGCAAAAAGATAATGCGATTGATCGTGATCTGGACAGCAAAGTTGAGATCGCGATCGCTAATTTCTAGGTTGTAGAAGACAATATTATTCGCTAATATATTTCGCCAATGTTCAATTTCATTTAAGAATGCAGCATCAACTGTCAGATTGCCTTTCTCGATTTTTTGGGATCTAATAAATTGATTTAGAGAACCTGCTAAAACTGCTTCACGAGAAAATAACTCTCGATTCGCGTAATCGTAGGCAGTAAAAATACTCAGACACATTTTTCTCTAACCTGATTTGAGCAGTAAATCGGTATAGATATGAGGTGAA
>JAYUSC010000027.1:0-2408 GCA_043755885.1 Pseudanabaena sp.
AGATTTTGGGGTTTTATATTTAATTGGGCAGAGCTACTTAGACAAAATGTTTTGACATCTAACATTTACATTTATTCCAGACAAGTGTGGGCAGACGTAGCCTGCCCACACTTGTCTATAAATTTTTGTCTCAATTACATCATAGGTTGATTTTGACTAATTTTGACAATATCCAAAGTCATCATAACGATCAATCTCATGACAACGCAACGCTCAAATTTAGAAAATTTACCCCGATTAATTTTTTCGATAGTTTATTGCGAAATTTAGCCCAAACTATGACTTGGTTTAACCCCAAGTTATACGCTGAGTCTGATTTTGCTCTGTTTTGCGATCGATTAACTTTGCCTAGCTTTTTTTAGTCTGGTCAAGCTTGGCAAGAGCTGCATCGATTGATGGCTGAAGTGAAAGAAACTGATCTAGTCGAACCAATTTCACCGTTTGGGTGACTCTAGCGTTGGTAATAATCTGGAGAGTGCCACTCAAAGTTTGAGTTTTTTTTGCCATTTGCACTAAAACCCCCAGTCCAGAACTATCGACAAAATCAATGGTTGACAGATCTAAAATCACGTTAAAAGGACCATCTTCGACGCATTTGCCAATCACCTTTTTAAAGGCTGGCTCAGAAAAAGCGTCCAAAAGACCAGTGAGGCGGATCAATTGATAGGTGTCCTTGACTTCGCGGCTGCCTCGTAAACTCACAGTCAGGGTTAGCGGTTCAGGAATAATGACCTCCAAGCGGTGCGAACGTACCTTAATTTGCGGATATATTGTATTTGCTTTCTCCGCACTTGTCCAGAAAATTATTTTTTCTTGCTAGAAAAGCTATAGCTGCGATCGCAAAAAAGCCGAAAGGTCGCTAAGCAGACTCTCTACTTTTTCGCTATATACTTAAAATTCTGCCCATTAACGTACTAGATTCTTTATGCTGTCGATCGCCCAAATTCGTCAAACCTTAATCAATAAAGAGCGATCGGCAACCGAAATTGCTCAAGAGTTTTTAGATCGCATTGATCGGCTAGAGCCGAAATTACATAGTTTTGTGACGGTTACGCCAGAGGTTGCGATCGCACAGGCAAAAGTTATTGATGCGGCGATCGCAGCAGGTGAGACTATACCCGCGCTCGCAGGTGTTCCACTTGGTATGAAAGACAATATGTGTGTAAAGGGTATGCCCACCACTTGCGGCTCCAAGATGCTGAAAAATTTTGTCCCACCCTACGAAGCGACAATTACCGCAAAATTGCGATCGGCTGGAGCCGTGATGGTGGGCAAAACCAACCTTGATGAGTTTGCGATGGGTAGCTCTACCGAAAACTCGGCGATCGCCATGACCTCGAATCCTTGGAATACGGATTATGTGCCTGGGGGGTCGTCGGGTGGCTCAGCAGCGGCTGTCTCTAGTGGTGAATGTGTGATTGCTACGGGTTCAGATACAGGTGGTTCGATTCGTCAACCTGCTTCCTATTGTGGGGTAGTTGGACTAAAACCAACTTACGGATTGGTTTCCCGATTTGGGTTAGTTGCGTTTGCGTCTTCACTTGATCAGATTGGTCCTTTTGCGAACACGGTTGAAGATGCGGCGCTATTTTTGGGTGCGATCGCAGGTTACGATCCCAAAGACTCCACGAGTATTAACGCCGTAGTTCCTGATTACGCGGCTTTGTTAACGCCAGATTTGACGCAATCACTCAAGGGCAAAAAAATTGGGGTAATTACGGAAACCTTTGGCGAGGGTTTAGATAGTGAAGTAGAAGCATCGGTGAGAAATGCGATCGCGCATTTCGAGAGTATGGGCGCTGAGGTCTATGAGGTTTCTTGTCCTCGATTCCGCTATGGATTGCCGACCTATTACATCATCGCTCCTTCTGAGGCTTCGGCAAATCTGGCGCGATACGACGGCGTGAAGTATGGCTTCCGTGATCAGAATGCAGAGAACTTGCTGAGCATGTATGAAAATACCCGCGAACAGGGGTTTGGTGCGGAAGTGAAGCGACGGATCATGATTGGGACATATGTGCTTTCGGCTGGTTATTACGATGCCTATTATCTGAAAGCTCAGAAGGTGAGAACTTTAATCGTTCAAGATTTCCAAAAAGCCTTTGAGCAAGTGGATGTTTTGGTTTGTCCGACTGCGCCAACGACGGCTTTTAAGGCAGGCAGCAAGACTGAAGATCCGCTGGGGATGTATCTATCTGATCTAATGACAATCCCTGTCAATCTAGCGGGTTTACCAGGGATTAGTATTCCCTGTGGATTTGACTCTAAGGGAATGCCAATTGGATTACAAATGATCTCTAATGTGTTGAGAGAAGATGTGTTGCTGCAAGTTGCCTATGGCTACGAGCAGTCAACGGAATGGCATAAGCAACAACCTTCTATATAGACAAAAAAGCCTTGCTTAGCAA
>JAYUSC010000028.1:0-13746 GCA_043755885.1 Pseudanabaena sp.
CCGCGCCACAAATTTCTTATGTGGTTTGCAAAACCGCTTCGATCGCAGGCCCATCAAGAGGATAAAACAGAAAAAATCCTTGCCCATCGCCTTCTGTCCGCAGCAAATCTTGCAAACAATTTAATTGGGCTAAATTCTCAATACCTTCAGCAACAATGTGAGCCTTGACACTATTTGCTAAGGAGATGATCGCTTGCAAAATTTCCATGCCATTAGGATTCTCATGGATATTATTCACAAAGGAACGATTAATTTTCAAGCCATCGAAAGGGAACTCATGTAAATAGGCAAGCGATGAATAACCTGTGCCGAAGTCATCAATATAAATTTTAATTCCTGCCTGCCTCATCTGCTTAAGCATCCCTACTGAAAAATCAGGATTTTCCATAATCGAGCTTTCGGTCAATTCGATTTTGAGATATTCAGGAGATAGTTCTGTTTGCTGGAGAATACTAAGACATTTTTTGAGGATATCATCCTGTGCTAATTGTTTAGCAGATAGATTGACGCTAACTGTAATATCTTTGGCACTAGTGAAGCGCTGTTGCCAAGATTTTACTTGTAAACAAGCATTTCGCATAATCCAATCACCGATCGGGATGATTAGCCCTGTCTCTTCGGCGAGGGGAATAAATTGAATCGGCGAGATCAGCCCACGTTCAGGATGCCGCCACCGAATTAATGCTTCTAGCCCGACGATCTGCATATCGCTAAGAGAGAGAATTGGTTGATAGTAAATCAGAAATTGTTGATGATCTTGATTGCGTGGATCTTGGCTGAGAGCTACGGCTTTACGAAGGTCTTTTTCAAGCTGTAATCGTTTGAGAACTCGTTCTCGCATGGAGATATCGAAGACTTTATTGCAGAAGTTGCCCAGTTTTTTAGCATAGAACATCGCTGTATCAGCATCTCCCAAGATGTCCTCAGTGGTACTGACATCAGAAGAATACTGATCGATGAGAGCAACCTGATGCAATTTAATGCCAATATTAATCGCGATCGCAATCTCATTGCCTTCAATCACAAAACAACTTTGCAGCTTGGTTTGAATGTCATTGGCGATTGCGATCGCTTCTTGCTCATGGTCACAGTCTTCTATTAGTATTACAAACTCAGCACCACCAAATCGAGCGATGGAAGCGCGCTCAGGAACGCAAGCTGTGAGTCTTTGAGCAACCTCAACTAATAAGAGATTGCCAATTGGATGACCGAAAGTGTCATTAATTATTTTAAACCGATCTAAACTAACCCAAAGAATCGCGAGAAGACGGTGGGGATTACCTGTTTGAGAAGATATAGTTTGGGGATGAATTAGATTTTGCAAACGGATTTCAATCAGGTCACGATTGTACAATCCTGTTAAATGATCGTGGGTAGATTTATACAAAATCTGAGCATCAGCAATATTCAGAGATCGCTGCATTTGCCAACGCTCTTGTAAGGCGATCGCAAAACCCGTACACAGAAACATCAGTATCGGCACTGCGATCGCGATTAAGTAGTTAGCGTAAAAAGCCCCAAAAGCAATGATCAGCCATAGTCCAGATAGCACAAAAGCACTGATACTACCCATCCATAAATTTCGTCTTGGTAAAATCAAGCTCATAAATAGGCTCACTAATAGCGCCAAGCTCCAGATATCGCTCGATTTCGCCACCGTAAGTGAATTTTTTTGCAGGAGATTTTGCAAAACCATCGCATGTAAATGAATTCCACTCGCAGGAGGATTGCGATCAAAGGGCGTTGCTAAGTCATCAATTCCTGATGCGGTCACACCAACCAAGACAATTTTATTACGGAAAGTCGCCGCAGGAATTTTGCCGTCAATGACATCAGTAAATGAGACTTGCGGCACATCTTTGGCTCTCTTGATCCAATTAATATTTAAGGTTTGGTTTAACTCTGGCAATAAAGTGATCGAAGCAGTTGCCAAGTCATAGGCTTGCAAGATCGCTACACCCAAAGTCGGGACATCTCGGACTTGTAAATCAATTTGACGCACAATCCCATCAGCATCTTCGCGTTTAAGAATATGCCCAACCGCCATGCCAACATTATTCAGCAGTGCGATCGGCGTTAGGGGTTTTCCAGACTTATCCCAAGCCATAGACAGGACTACCTTCTGATATTGATCCATGGCATTGGCTAATTGCTTATCTGCGACACTCGCTTCAGACCATAAAATATCAAAACCAATTAAACTTGCTTCAGTTTTTTCAATTTTTTGGATAAGCTGCACATAGAGATCGCGCGACCATGGAAATCCACCAATTTTACTAATGCTCTGATCATCAATGGTAACAATGATTACGCGCTCATCCCAAGGGCGATCGCCACGCCAGTTGGTAAAACTGTTGGATGTCCAAAATTCGATCGGCTGCAAAATCCCAAAATAAACCATGGGAATTATAGCGATTGTGGCAAACATCGTCGGTAATGCTCGATACAACAAACTAACTAGACGCGATCGCCAGCGTTTAGTTAGTTTGTTCTTCAGAAAATCAGGAAAGATGCGAGAAATAAACTCAGAGAATAGGGATCTCATAGACTTGTATCTTCCCCAAAGGGGTTTCCACGGTTACTTTCATTTTCAGACTGGAAGGTGCGGGCAATTGTAGAGAGAATTTGCCATTGCGATCTAAAGATTGTTCCAATCCATCTACTTTAACAGTATTAAAAGGATTCGTGTAGCCATAAAAAATAATAGAACGTCTTGAACCTGATGTTTGTCTATTAACTACATATCTCAAGCTCGCGTCGTTACTAATCGGCACAGGATTGGATGGCGGCTCACCAACAACCGTGATATTTTGAAATCCTCCGCTAACCATTTTTGTCTGATTTTGAGCCGTCGTCGCCACAATCCCCTCAAACGTTGTCATGATCATATTGCCATTTTGTCTAGCAGTCACATCATACTTTGTCCCCCTGACCCCACTGATCCCCGATGGAGTCTGAACATTAAATTGAGAACCTCGATTCGTAAATTTACGGATCTGTAATCTAGCCTTACCACGAGGTACAAACAAATTAGTGATCCGTCCACTGTCAGCCGCTACCAAAAAAGAACGAACTTGGATAGTTGTGTTTTCGGTCATAGAGATTGCCCCAACTCCAGTATCCACACTTAAAACTGCCGAACTATTTGCCCCTGTAGAAATTTCATCACTGGCACTTTGTAAGAGATCGCCGACTCTTGCTGGTCGATTTGCGTAGTTATACAAGTTACGATATGTGACATTCCCTGTTATTTCTTCAACTTTTAACCATTGCTCAGTCCGAACCTGAATAGCTTTTTGAGCTTCAACTTTTTGCTGGTCTTGAGTTAGTAACATTGCTCCTGAGATATTAATTAAAATCCCTAAATAAGTAATGAAAATTAGATTTAAATTTTTTCGTTTTTGAAGCATTTTGGATGTATTTTGCTGTTTACTAAGAATTCACTATATATAAATTACCCTTTTTCAACGCTCAGGTATCTTCCAAATATTAATATTTTTATCTTGACTACTGCTAATTAGTTTGAGTTTATCTGGAGTAATCACCAAAGAAGTTACCAAATCTGTGTGCCCAATCAAGTTCCAGATTGAAGATTTAGTTTGAAGATTCCATAAACGGATGGAATTTTGACCGTCTTTGCCGCCACTAAAAAGATATTTACCGTCGCTAGTAATTGCGATCGCACTGATCGCATCATTATTTCCACTTAATTCAAAGAGCTTTTTAGCTGAAGCGAGATCCCAGACTCGAATCAAGTTGTCGCTACTGCCAGTGATCACGCGCTTACCGTCGGGAGTTACTAATACACAAGTTACTCCTGATGAATGTTGCAGCGTTTTTAAGATTTCGCCTGTCTTCACATCCCAAATCTTTACGGTTTTGTCGCGACTGGCACTGACAACTTGCGTGCCATCGGGCGAAATGGCTAAACCCCAAATTTTATCGGTATGTCCCGTTTGCGATCGCAGTAGTTTACCTGTAGAGATTTGCCAAATATTTACCGTATTGTCATAGCTACCGCTAACTAACAGGTCACTAGCAGGTGCGATCGCCAGATTATTAATTAGATTTGTATGACCACTCAGGGTTTTGACCACTTTCCCTGACGCGATGTCAATAACTTTAATGTTTTTATCTTGCCCAGCGGTGATGATCTGGCGATCGGATAAAAAAACGACAGCCCTGACCCATCCGCCTTGATCTTTGATTTCCTGAATCGGATTAGTGTTATCGCCCTCTAATTCCCAAAGCTTAACCGTTCCGTCATCACTGGCACTGGCAATGATCTTGCCATCAGGACTCAGTGCTACACTTTGAACTGCATCAGCATGTTTTTGTAAAAATTTGGTCGGATTGAGAAACTTCTTCTGAAATGTGGGCAGTTGGATAATGTCTTCAAAATTGCCAATCGCCGAAACCTTGATCACCGTTCCAATGCTTAGCCCTGCAACAGCGGCTAGCACTACCGATACAGTCAGCAAAATCGGTGAAGTCGATCTACGGGTTGAGTCTTTAATCGACTGTTTAATTGATTTACGCTTAGCTTTAGTCTTATCGTCGGGTGCAAGTTTATCGATCAGTTCAATTTCCTTGAGGATGCCTAAAATCGCTTCACAATTAATTGGGCGATCGTTGGGCTTCCGCGCAATCATTACATCAATTAAATCGGCAAACTCCTCCGAAATTTCAGGCGCGTGCGATCGCCACTCAAAGGTATCGCGATCGGGATTGTAAGTATCAAGGGGATATTTGCCAGTCACCAAATGGATCATTGTGCAGCCGAGCGCATAGAAATCAGACTGCGGTACAGCAAAGCCTTTTTCCTGTTCGGGCGCAGTATAGCCCACTGAGCAAATGCTAGTCACACCCTGCAAGCCACCAATTTTGGCGAGATAGGTATGTGTGGCTTCACGAGCCGTCCCAAAATCAATTAAAACTAGCTGCCCCGAAGGCGACAACATAATATTTGCAGGTTTAATATCGCGATGAAAATATTTGTTGCGATGGACTACGGCGAGAATATCCACCAGTTGCCGCAGCCATGCGATCGCCCGTTTTTGAGCGATCGGTTTGCGATCGCGTCGGTAGATCCATTGTTCGAGGTTCAGCCCCTCGATTTTTTGCATGACAATACCGTGCAGCATCTTCCCATCTTCGAGATGGTGATGCAAGTATGTCTCAATCTTCGGTATCCCTGCATGTTCGATTTTCCCTAAGACAAAAGCTTCCTGCTGAAACAACGACACAGCCTTACTATCGTCATTTAATTCTTTTTTAAGGATCTTGAGGATTTTGAACTTACCTTTGCGATCGGTGGCTTCGTAGATCACCCCAAACCCGCCAGCATCACTTAATAATTTAGTGACTGTATAACAACCATCAATCAATAGCTCGGAGCCACATCCTTGACAAGTTGGATAGTTGTCGTTATCAGGATGATTAGGGATGGGGCAAGTGGGATTAACGCATAGACTCATGGTGTTTTTAAGCGTGCCAGTCTAGACTTAACTATATCGCTAGCGCAGTCAATTAATTCATGATCGAATACATCTCAGCACTTTTTATTAAAGCAGCTATTTTTGCGTTGTTTAGTCTAGGACTCAATTTGCAATGGGGTTTTGCAGGTTTAGTCAACTTTGGGCATGTGGCTTTTATGAGTGTTGGTGCATATACAACGGTTTTACTTAGTCTTAATGGTGTGCCTTTACCGATCGCCTTTTTAAGTGCTGTTGCGATCGCTGGTTTACTGGGCTTACTGATTGGTAGCACGACCTTAAAATTGCGTGAGGACTATCTAGGTATAGTCACAATTGGGGCGGCTGAGATCATCCAGATATTTATCAAGAACGATAAATGGCTGATCAAAGACGCAATCATGGGCTTACAAGATTTTCCACTTCCCTTTGTTAATCTAGTCCCTCGTCAATATTATTCGTTTGTACTACTAGCACTTTTGATTTTTGTTACTGGTTTTGTGTATTGGGGCTTAGATCGTCTAGTGCGATCGCCTTGGGGTCGAGTGCTAAAAGCCATTCGTGAAGATGAGGAAGTGGCTAAGGCGCTTGGCAAAAATGTGTTTTGGTATAAACTCCAAGCTTTTGCGATCGGCGGTGCGATCGGTGGTATGTCAGGAGCATTTTACGCATGGAATTTAACAGTTATTCATCCTTCTAGCTTCAATTCCTTGGTTACTTTTCAAGCTTGGACAATTGTCACCATTGGCGGGACTGGCAACAATCTTGGTGTTCTGCTCGGAGCAATGATTTTCGAGCTTTACAATGCACTGCCACGCTTCTTACCAAAGGAATTAAATACGGATGGTTCAGAAGCAATTAAATTAATGTTGATCGGTTTTACGTTGATTTTGCTAATGATGTGGCGACCACAAGGGATTTTAGGAGATAAAAAAGAATTAACCTTAAACCGCTAGCCACAAATTGACCATTTTCAAAAATCGTAAATCGTAGGGGTTTAGCATTTGCGCCAAGATTTTAAACTCATTATAGAAACTCTAATTCGCAAATGCTGAACCCTTTGCGCTTTCATCAATAAATTGTCCCTGCGTTGCGAGGTTTGGACAAAGCATTCCCACAATTAAAATAATCTGAAAACTTATGAATTTCCGTGGGAATGCTCTGCCCCTACATGGGGATCATCTGGAGCGCGAATAATTGATGACACTAATAAAAAAAGAGAGGGCGCTTAGCGCCCTCTCTTTTTTTGTCGGTTTAGTATTTGGGAATTGCAGGATCGATTTGCTCGCTCCATGCATTAATGCCGCCCTGTACATTGATTCCGTCAATGCCAGCTTGCTTCAAAATGCCCAAAGCCTTCATCGATCGCCCACCCATTTTGCAATGAGCAATCAGCTTAGCCCCATTCAGCAAAGCCCTTACTTTCTCCACACCATTACCATTTTCGATTTCTGGCAAAGGTACTAGAACCGTATTGGGGATTTTGCCAATTTCCCACTCATTGGGATTACGCACATCAATGATCACATAGCCTTCAGCGCCAGCATCAATGATTGATTTGAGTTCAGTAACTGTAATTTCGGCGATCGCCTGTTGTGCTTCCATTTCGGTTTGTTTTTGTTGGGGAATACCGCAGAACATCTGGTAATCAATCAATTCTTCGATCACAGGACGAACTGGGTTGGGACGCAGCTTTAGCTCACGGAAGGTCATCTTCAGCGCATCGTAAAGTAACAAACGTCCGCTCAGAGTATTTCCCTGTCCAAGAATGATTTTCACAGTCTCTGTCGCTTGGATCACGCCAATGATCCCAGGTAAAATCCCTAAAACACCGCCTTCAGCGCAGGAGGGAACCAACCCTGGAGGTGGTGGCTCTGGATAAAGATCGCGATAGTTAGGACCACCTTCATAATTGAAGACCGTCGCCTGTCCTTCAAAGCGGAAAATGGAGCCGTAGACGTTAGGCTTATTTAGCAAAACGCAAGCATCATTAACGAGGTAGCGCGTGGGGAAGTTATCCGTACCATCAACAACGATGTCATAGGGAGCCATGATCTCCAGCGCATTGACTGAAGATAAATGGGTGTTGTAGAGATCAATCTGGCAATAGGGGTTGATTTCTAAGATTCGCGCCTTTGCCGATTCGATCTTCGGTTTACCGACCGAGCTAGTGCTGTGAATGACTTGGCGCTGAAGGTTGGATGTGTCCACCACATCAAAGTCCACGATGCCAATGCGTCCGACACCTGCGGCGGCGAGATATAACAACAATGGCGAACCTAAGCCACCCGTACCGATACAGAGTACGCTGGCAGTCTTGAGTCGCTTTTGTCCTTCTACGCCAACTTCTGGCAAGATCAGATGACGCGAATAGCGCTCGTAGTCATCTGGGGTGAGTTGAATTGTATTTAGGTCTGGGTTGAGCATGATTAAATGAATCGCACTTTTAAGTAGTACGTTATTTGCAAAGCGATCGCTTTTGCTTATTTTTATATTTACTATTGTAGATTCCTAGTCTACGCTTTAAGTAACTCAGCATAATTAAAAAACCAGAGTCAAAATCTTTAACGTCTGCTGCGCGGACAGTAAAGATTTTGAGGGTTTATATTTAATTTTGCTGAGCTACTTATCGCAATGTTGTATCTTTGTTGCAGTCGCGTAAATTGTCAAAACCTCGATCTAACATTTACAAAATTTAAAATTTGACTAGATCAACTGAGTACTATGGAGCTTATGGACACCCCTTATATCTACTACATTCCCATCTATCCTGATGACGATAATTGTGAAACGCTAATGCACTTATTCATCGGCAAACCTGGTTTAGACACTGAGATTTTAAGCGTACTGGAAACGCTTGATGATCGTGAACATGGGGGCGAAGCCGTTGACTATGTACATGAGCTTGAAGATAAATGTGATCTAAAGCGTGTTTCAGTGAGATTTTTGCCGCGAAAACGCGATCGCGCCGTACCAATCATGACTTAAACAAAAAAGTCGCGCTGTGCGCGACTTTTTTGTTTAAGGGGGTGATATCCCCACTTAGGTTAACTTCTGTAAAGCTGACCGAGATCGTAAAATTAGAATAGATATTCAGTAAACCAGAGCATTAAAATGGCATTTTTTGATTCTGAAATTGTTCAACATGAAGCTCGTAATCTATTTCAAGATTATCAAGCCCTGACTCAGCTTGGCGGTAGTTATGGCAAATTTGATCGCGAGGGCAAAATTCTCTTTATTGAAAAAATGGAAGAGATGATGGATCGTTATAAAATTTTTATGAAACGATTTGAGTTGTCCGATGATTTTATGGCGCAGATGACCCTGAAGCAACTGGAAAATCAGTTAGGTAATTTTGGGATTACGCCTCAGCAAATGTTCGATCAAATGAACATGACACTCGAAAAGATGAAATCTGAACTCGAACCTCACAATTAGTTATTGCTTTTAGCTTTTAAATAGAGGACGAGCTAGAACGATTACGCCGCGTACTGTGATCCTATTAGCCGCGAGAGTTGCGATCGCTTCACGGATAGTTGCGCCAGTCGTATAAATATCATCAAATAGAACTACATCTTGTTTTTTGATCTTTTGGCTTGATGGAACTGTGAAAGCTCTAGATAAATTTTCTTCACGCTCTTGTTTGCTTTTGGTTTGCATCTGCGCTTTTGTATCCTTGACTCGTTGCAACAATTCTGGTTTGCATGGATTTGCAGTCAACTCACAAAAACGACGAGCAAGTAGTTCCGCTTGGTTAAATCCTCTCGATTTTAATTTATTGGCATGAAGGGGAATGGGAATTACAGCGATTTTTTGTAAACTGGGGTTTTTAGTATTTGCCGATCGCAACCACACATCAGCCATTTTTTCGGCGATCGCATCCATAATTTCTGGATGCTGATCATATTTGCAAGCTGCGATCGCACGTTTCAATGCGCCATCATAAATGCCCCAACTATAAAGCGGAATCTCGGCTGCGATCGGGTAATCCGTTTGTAAAAAGTCTGGTGCTTGATAGGCGGATATTTGCCGATCGCAGTCTTTGCATAAAATGCGATCGGCAGGACGGTTGCACAATGGACAGTTTGCTTGCCAGAGCGAGTTGGTGATTGTATTTGCTAGGCGATCGAGCCATTGCATATATTACATTCAATTAATTTGAAGATTTCCACTTATTTGCCACCACCGCATTAGCTTTAACTTCTGAGAGTGTGGGGAAAGTAGATTTCACTGCGAAAGTATCTGCATTTTTAGCGATCGCAATTTGCTCATGGGCAAGACGCATTTGCGAATTGATCGCTGTTGTCGTTGCATCGTAAAGATTGGTTGCCATTTTGGGATAAGCCCCGATCGCAATGACAGGGACTAAGAAGCAAACCGCAATAAATACTTCGCGGGGTCTAGCATCGCTAAAATCAGATTCGCTAGGCAGGGCGCAACTTGTGCCAAAACAAACTACTTCTTGATTGCCTTGAGCTTTGAGACTAATATCTGAGATATCGCAGGAAGGATTGATATCACAGGTGGGATTGCCATCAGAAGCGTAGAAAATCTCACGCAACATAGAGAGCAGATAAATCGGTGTCAGAATCACGCCAACTGCGGCGAGAAATACCGTTACTGTTCGGAAGGTCGAGCTATAGACATCACTGGAGGTCATTCCCACAAAGATCGAGATTTCACTGGCAAAACCACTCATCCCGGGAAGTGCAAGAGAAGCCAATGAACCCACGGTAAATAAAGCGAATACCTTGGGCATCACTTTACCGATATAGCCCATCTCATTCATTAACATCGTGTGAGTGCGATCGTAGGTAACACCTGCGAGGAAGAATAAAACTGAAGCAATCAAACCATGAGAAATCATCTGTAACATTGCGCCACTGATTCCCAAATCAGTGTAAGAGGCAAGCCCGATCAGCACAAATCCCATATGCGAAACCGATGAAAACGCAAGGCGGCGCTTCATATTAGTTTGGGCAAAGGAATTCACCGCGCCGTAGACAATATTAATTACGCCCAGCATTGCTAAAATTGGAGCGAAATAAACATGGGCATGTTCGAGTAGTCCCATATTCAGGCGAATTAATCCGTAACCTCCCATCTTAAGCAATACACCTGCCAATACCATTGACACAGGTGAGGATGCTTCGCCGTGAGCATCGGGTAGCCATGTATGCAGCGGGAAAATCGCCAGTTTCACGCCAAAAGCAATTAACAATCCTGCATAAAGGGGAAGCTCTAGGGCAAGCGGGAAATCCTTAAGGGCTAGTTCAGCCATGTCAAAGGTGAGGTTATTGCCATAGAGAGCCATCGCTAAGCCAGCAACAAGGATAAAAATCGATGCGGCGGCGGTATAAAGCAAAAATTTGGTGGCTGCATACTGACGTTTCTGACCGCCCCAGATCGAAACGAGCAAATAGACAGGGATTAGCTCAACCTCCCACATGATGAAGAACAGGAGTAAATCTTGGGAAACAAATACACCGATTTGGGCGGAGTAAAGCACCAACATCAGGAAGTAAAACAGGCGAGGCTTAATATTAACTTGCCATGCGGCGAAGATTGAGAGTGTAGTGACAAGTCCTGCTAGTAGCACTAGCGGTGCAGATATGCCATCGACTGACACCGCCCAACTAAGTCCTAATTGGGGTATCCAAGTGTACTTTTCCGCGAGTTGAAATGTCGCACTGCTGGGATCGTAGTTTTCCCAAAAGGCGTAGCACATCAGAATAAAATCAGCGATACCTACGCCTAACGCATACCAACGGATAGTTTTGCCTTCTTTGTCTGGCAAGAATGGTATGAGAAAGGAGGCCACGAGGGGCAGTAGGATGATCGCGGTAAGCCAAGGAAATTGGGCTAATGTCATGTCAATGAGTCTAAATACTTACCAAGGAGAATATTAAGTATTGTACTAAACTTTATAAATTTTTAATCATCATTCTTTTCGATGGTGATCATTAGTTGCGATCGCTTTTTTATTAGTCATATTGTAAAGATGGCTTGGAGACCAAGCTTTAAATTTCATCAGGACTTATACCAATTGACCATGACATACCCGTCACTCATCCTTGTAAACAGAGCGATCGCCCGTTCATCCCCAGTCAAACGCTTTGATTTTGAGAGGTTAAGCTCGTAGATCTTCTAACTTCTGAAATGCTTTACCACTGTTGATGAGTTCTTGAGCATAGACGATCGCATCGGCAATTTCGTCGTACATTCCATAGAGCCAGAGATAGAATCCACAGTTCCATAATACGGAGTTGAGATATTCGGAAGGTTCTCCTTTGAGTGCAGAGATGATTTTGGCTGCCATTTCTGACGCATCTGCGATCGCAGGATCTTCGGAGCTAAATCCATAATTTCTTGCCGATAATGTCAAGCGCTCAAAGCTATCGCCGTGATTGAGACCAATAATCGCAGTACGCGATCTCGGTAAGTCCACACTCCCCTCCCAACCCTTGACCGTCGCAAATTCGGTAGTGCCATGCTGGGCAAAGGCTTCGCGGATATTCGTTTCGGTGGGCGGATGCACAAAACCTGACACGATCAATTGTTTGCCTTGATAGGGCGACCACATTAGCTCAAGGGTGGCAAAGGGTGGGCGTTTACCGATTTGTTCACGATAGGCGACTAGTCCTTGGGCAAGGGGAAAATGATTGGGTAAGTAAACAAACCCCAAATTTTGAGTTTCTAAATTTTGTTGGACTTGCTCAATGGTGAGATCTTGCCAATTTAATCCCAAGGCTTGCCAAATTTCGATAAATGGCAAACCTTCTTTAGTAGGCATCCGATCGCCGCCATGCATCAAGACAGGAATACCTGCCGCCGCCAAGACGATCGCCGTCACAGGACTAACTGGTGCTGTCTTCGATCTGCCATCGTAGGGCGATCCCAGCACTAAAACCTGTTTGTCAGAGGCGATCGGCGCAACCTTCGCCCCCAGAAGTGTATAAGCATCAAGCATCCCTGCTAATTCTTGACTAGTCGGACGTTTAATCCGATGGGCGATCATAAATCCGCCAATTTGAGCAGGAGTCGCCACTCCTTGCAACATCATGATCGTGGCTGCCTCAGCCTCTTGGCGCGTCAAGCTTTTGCTGGTATGTGTACCACTCCCAACTTTACGCAAAAATTCTCGAAATTCTTTACTCATTAGTCTACGGGTGAATTTAATGCAAAAGTCGATTAGATGTTGAATTATAGCCTAGAAAGTAGATACTCTCTACTTTCTAGGTTTATAGTACGCTTTTTAAAACGACAGGAATTTCCTGCTGAATCATCTGAGCCGCAAGCTTACAAAAATATTGAATCGGTGGTATTTGAATGCGATCGCTAGTGGTGACGAGGACAATTTCGCGAGTTAGACATGGCTCATTTAGCGATCGCACTACTAAATCTGGATCATGAGTTAATTCCACTAAAAAGGTTTCTGGAAGCAAGGCGATCAAACTACCTTGCTTAACTACACCGCGAAAAGCTTCAAGAGAATTAAGCTCAAGAGATGCATTTAAACGCAGCCCTTGGCGATTGAACTGGTCTTGGACAAGTCGCTGTAAGCCATAGCCATCTTTAAATACAGCTTGGGGGACATCATGCAAGTCTTTCCATGTTAGTGATTCCTTTCGGCAAAGGGGATGATTAACTGTCAGCAAAAGTTGAATTTTTTCTTCGTAGAGTTTCTCAACTACCATTTCGGAACTTGCGGTTAAAAATGGATTATTCATCACGATCGCAATATCAATCAAGCCATCCTTAAGAACTTTAAGAGCGCGATCG
Source organism: Pseudanabaena sp. (assembly GCA_043755885.1). GTDB lineage: Bacteria > Cyanobacteriota > Cyanobacteriia > Pseudanabaenales > Pseudanabaenaceae > Pseudanabaena. Next base: position 13,257 of record JAYUSC010000028.1, read on the forward strand.
CTTCCCAAGGTTGTCACTCGTAGCTGGACATTGGGATAAGCCTGAGAAAACTTTTGTAATATTGGTGGGAGCTGATAGGCACAGGCCGAAGGAATTCCTGCCACACATAGCTCTGTTTGCTTCCCCGCCTGAAGATCGAGCAGCTCTTGTTCAGCAGATGACCAAATCTGACAAATTTTCTTGGCATGGGCTAGCAGGCGATCGCCGCCGACGGTTAGCTTAGCGTTCCCCTGACGGTGAAACAGAGATATACCGACAGTTGCTTCTAAAGACTGCACCTGTCGGCTGATAGTTGACTGGCTAACTCCGCACCTCTGAGCCGCTTGCTGAAAGTTTCCTGTTTCGGCAACTGCCAAAAATGCTTGTAACTGTTCCAAACGCATGAAAAATTAACGATAGATCTACTTGTCTCTACCATCATTAACCAGCTTCTAGGATTTGGGAAAAGTAGCCTTGGTAACAGCTAAGGAATGAAAATTTAATAAAACCC
>JAYUSC010000029.1:0-13727 GCA_043755885.1 Pseudanabaena sp.
GTGCGGTTCTCAGAAACGAGAACCGCACCACTTATCCTGTAGCAAGCCCGTTAAGGTTGCTTTCCTATATTCCGAATGAAGAGCAGTGCTTCGCAATCATCATATTTCTCTCTGAATCTTGATGCCCTTGTGCTGCTAGTCTTAGAGAATATACTGCTATTTTTTTATGTTACGAGTAGCTATTGACACTCTCAGCGCTGAAGCGACTGAGATTCCTGATTCAGCGAGACAACTTACCAGATAGATCTAAATCTACAAGGCAGAGGTCGAGCTCTCCACAGGCGTAGAAATTTGGGTATGCCCTACCCTATTTAAACCAATCGCCAAGATATTCAGTGCAGCATTGTGGTCACGGTCTAAAACCGTACCGCAATGACTACATTGATGAGTGCGCTCACTCAGCGATTTCTTAACTAAAGTCCCGCAAGTCGAGCAATTTTGGCTCGTATATTGTGGCGGTACTGCTATCGTGACCTTGCCAAATACTTTGCCAAAATACTCAACCCATAGAAGAAACATAGACCAGCTTGCATCAGATATTGACTTAGCCAATTTATGATTCTTGACCATATTCCGCACTTGCAAATCTTCATAGGCTATCAGGTCGTTAGACCGAACTACGCACCTTGCAGTTTTTACCGCAAAGTCTTTACGTTGCCGACTTACTTGCAAATATTTTTTTGCTAATCGCTTAATTGCTTTGCGACGATTAGTTGATCCTTTCTTACGTTTAGATACTTTACGTTGCAACTTTTTAAGTTGACGTTCTGACTTTCTAAGAAATCGAGGATTTTCTACTACTTCACCTTTGGAGTCAGTGTAGAAATGATTGAGTCCAACATCTAAACCGACTGTGGTTTGAGTTGGCTCCATCTCCTCTCTACGATCAACATCGACACAGAACTGAGCATAATAACCATCAGCCCGTTTTACCAGCCTGACTCGTTTGATTTGCTCAATCTGGTAAAAGTTTAGATCTCGACTGCCAACTAATTTGAGTCTGCCAATCTTAAAGCCGTCAGTCAAAGTTAGATATTTCCTGTCTTCAGATAGCTTCCATCCAGTTTGTTTATATTCAACCGAATGACCACGTTTCTTAAATTTGGGATATCCCTTCTTGCCTGATACTTTCTTTTTGCAGTTTTCAAAGAATCGATTAATCGCAGACCATGCTCTTTCTGCGCTTGACTGCCTTGCTTGCGAGTTTAGTTTTTTAGCAAAGTCAAACTCTTTGGCAAGTACAGCGCACAGTGCTGACAGGTCATATTTGCCTCTACCGTGATTATCCATCCAGTATCTCAAAGACTTATTACGAACAAACAATGCAGTACGAATCGCCTCGTCAATGAGGTTGTACTGCTCTGTTTTGCCTTTTAGTTTTGCTTCAAGAACTAACATGGGTCTGTTTAATCTTATACTTACTATTATAGCGTAAATACTGTTGATCGTGCCATAATCTAGAAGAAGAAAGCGAATAAATTCGCTCGTCCGATTTTCATCTCAGGTCTGAAGACGCTGAGCTTTCAATCTCTCGTATGTTTTCTGTAAGAATAGGAATTTTAAATATGGCTTTTGAGCAAATCGAAGCATTTTTAAAGAAAATGCAGTCTGAACCTGCGCTTAAAAATGAGGTGGTCGCAGCATCAACCGCAGATGATGTTGCGCGAATAGCACTAAAGCTTGGTTTTGAATTTTCAGGTGATGAGTTATTGAGAATGTCAGGTCAGAAGGTTGACAGGGTTACTGTTAGAAAAACTGATATTCCTGGAGAGTACAACTAGGGGACATGCGAGATACAAAAGGCAAATATTGATATTTTTTAGGTATCATTTTGACATGAACTATGGGTATGAAGCGATCGCAATCGCGCGACGTATTTTATTAGAACTATTTCGCACATATCGCACCTTGCTCTTGTGGGTGATCTTTCCCATTTCGATGCTGTTACTGAATGGCTTTGTCTTGGCCGAAGGTTCAAAAATTACGACCGTTGAATCTTTTAAGCTATCGGCTCCTGCGACATTAATCGGTTCAGCCCTATTTTTTAGTTGTCTGGGCGGCACAATGTCCACAATCGTCTCAGAACGAGAAAGCTTGACGATTAAGCGCTTATTAATTTCGCCAATTAACGGGATTTCCTACTTTCTCGGCATTTTCTTTGCCTATGCTGCGATCGGGATCGGACAGACCCTAATTATTTATACAGTTGCGGCGTTTTGGGAAGTACGTTTTAGCGGCTCGATCGCTTTAGGGGTTTTGGTGATTTTGGCAAGTATTGGCTCATATGTTGGAATTGGCTTTGTGCTAGCCACAAAATTTGCGCGTAAGGTCGAAGATGTCAACTCTTTGGTCGCAGGGGTGGGCGTACCGCTGTTAATTTTAGGAGGAGCATTTTTCCCAACTACTTTTTTATCAAAAGATTTACTTTTGATTACTCAATTTAATCCTGTCTATCATATGAGCGAAGCCTTTACCGCCCTCTCGACTGATAGCAAAAACTTATCAAATCCAGAGATGGTTTTACATTTTCGGTTTTTGGTTGGTTTTTTTGTCGTTGCGATCGCATCAGGTTGGCTTGCCTATAAACGCATGTTGCAAAATGAAAGTCATTTATAAAAGCAAAAAACAGAAAGAGAAGAGGCGCTCTTTCTGTTTTTTTGGCATTAAGTTGCTATATTAGGCAATTCCATAAATTAATCAGGCAATATATAGCGGTGTCGCAAAGAACTAGCATGGTTTTATCAAGAGGGTGCAGGTGTTTTTTTCCTGAAGCTTGGGAACAATACGTTGAACTAATTCCTAAAGCTTAACGTGTGACTGGTTGTAGCAAGTGAAGAATAAAAACAACTAACGAGTGAGATGATGGCGGAAAAGAAACAGGGCAAAACCAGCATTAGTATCATTACTCAATTTTATCCACCAGACTATGCAGCAACTGGTCAGTTTATCTATGACCTAGCAGGAGCTTTGGCTCAAAAAGGATTTGACGTAAGTGTGTTTACAGGGATGCCTGGATATGCGTTCAGACAGACGAATGTAAAGCACGAGGAGCATGATAACGGGGTCTTTGTGCGGCGCACTGGCTCTATCCATCTGATATCTAAACGAATTCGCAACAAAGTTTTTGGCAGTATCTTATTCATCGCTCGGTGTGTAGTTAAGTGTTTGAGTAAAGATATTCGTGGCTCACATTTAGTATTAACTTCCGCGCCACCATTTTTGGGATTAATTGGCTGGTTTTACCATAAATTGTTTGGTCATACCTATAGCTGCATTATTTATGACATTTATCCTGAAGTAGCAGTTCGCCTAAGAGTGGTTACTCTCGATCATTGGATCGTCAAATGTTGGGAATTGGTAAACCGTAAGGTTTGGGAGCGCGCCGAATCATTGATCGTTCTCAGTGAGCCAATGAAGCAGCTATTGCTGAAGAAACATCAAAATCTCGCCGACAAGATTCACGTCATTCATAGCTGGGCTGACCCTAAATTTATCATCCCGATCGCAAAATCAGAAAATTGGTTTGCCAAGCTATATGGGCTAACTGATCGCTTTGTTGTCCTTTATTCAGGAAATTTGGGACGTTGCCATGATAGTCAAACGATCCTCAAATGCGCTCAATTATTAATTAGCCGCCCTGACATCAAATTTGTATTTATTGGTAATGGAGTCGGTTCACAAATTATTAGACAGGCGATCGCGTCTGAGCAATTACCCAATGCCCTGCAATTGCCTTACCAAGATCGAGAAGTTTTACCATACTCATTAACTGCCTGTGATCTCTCGTTAGTGAGCATTTTACCCAACGTCGGCGATACGATCGCACCCTCAAAAATTTATGGCATTCTCGCCGCCGCAAAACCCGTAGCAGTAATCTGCCCAAAGGGTAATTATCTGCAAGAAATTGTGGATGAGGGTAATTGTGGTAGTTGTTTTGAGAATGGTGATGCACAGGGATTAGCAAATTATATTTGCTGGCTAGCCGACAATCCGCACATTCAAGAAAAGCTTGGCAAGAATGCCCGCAAATTGCTAGAACGTCATTACACAATTGATCAAGCCATTCCCAAATATATCGAGGCTCTAGGGTTAAGAGATCAATGTCCAGATTTTGCTGAGCAAAATCAACCAAGTTTTTTATAAACCCAAAAGAGGAGGAGGTGCTTTGCGCCTCCTCCTCTTTTGGGTTTATAACTATGCGACAAAAGCTTGTTCGATATATGTCTGCAAGTAAAAATCTTCTGATGCAGTGCGACGGACTAGAGCCACATCAAACCGACATGCCATCGCAGATAGCTGTGGATGTTGAGCTAAAAATGTAGATGCAGATTTAATTAGTTTGGCTTGTTTCTTAAGAGTAATCGCCAGACTGCCATCAGCATCCCAATTGCGATCGCTACGGGTTTTTACCTCAATAAATAGCAACGATTTGCGATCGCAGGCAATCAAATCCAACTCTCCCCACCGACAACGCCATTGAGTTTCTAAAATTTCCCAACCATTAGCTTGTAGGAGTTGGGCTACCAACATCTCCCCGCGATCGCCTACTTCTTTTGCCATAAACTTAACCTTAAGACTCAGCTATCATAGAAATCATGAAAATCACAGTTTTTACGTTTCGCAATTTTATGTTCACAGCGATAAATATACTGCTGTGTTTAGCCCTGATCTTGACAGGAGCTAAGCCCGCATCAGCAGATGTATATGTGAAAGCCTTCCTCCAAGGTTCTGACTTCTCAGAGCAATCACTTCAAGGCTATCAGTTTAATGAATCAGATCTGCGAAATACATCATTTGTGAATGCTGATGCACAAGGGGTCAGCTTTTTTGCCGCCAATATGAAAGAGTCTAACCTGACAGGCGCAAATCTCAGCTATAGCACCCTTGATAATGCCCGTCTTGACAAGGCAAACTTAACCAATGCCGTAATTGAAGGTTCATTTGCCTACGGGACTTCTTTTAATAATGTGATCATTGATGGTGCAGACTTTACGGATGTGGATTTGCGTCCTCCAGTCCGTCTGAAGCTCTGCCAATCAGCAAAAGGACGAAACCCCGTGACTGGGAGGCTAACCCGCGAAACTCTTGAGTGTGAATAAACCCGACTTTATCGGCTTTATGTCTTAACTTTACAGGTAATTGCCATATTTGTATGGAGTTGCCCTATCTTAGGGAGTATGATTCTCTGTGTGTATAGCACAGAATTTCTGGGAACTATCTCTAATGAATAGTTTGACTGATCCGAATACTTGATGCCTGTGCTAAAAATAATTGTTCTGAGTATCGCTCTGCCTATCAGTGTATGCAGTTAAATGAAACTTCCAACGACCTATCAAGTGGCCGATTATTACAGAGAAGCTTATTGCCACAAAGCTTGCCTGCTTACCCTGGCTTAGATATTGCTGCGGAAGTATGGACAGCCGTAGATCTTGGCGGCGATTATTATCAGTTTTTAGAGCAATCAGGGACACTAGCTGTTGCGATCGCAGATTCTTCTGGTAAGTCCGTGGCTGGGGCAATCCATGCCGCTTTGTTTAAAGGTCAACTTGATGCTTATGGACAACAGGGGCGGTTGCAAAATCCTGCCTCCATGCTCAATTCGTTAAATCAATTGCTTTGCAAAAGTGGCACTGATGATGCGATCGCCTTTTGTTATGGTGCGCTTAATCTGTTTACCTATGAGCTGCATTTAGGTAATGCGGGCATTCCAGGACCATTAATTTATCGGGCTGAGACTAATACCTGCGAAGAAGTAGTCAATCCTGCGATCGCACTGGGTCGAGTTGATAGTGCGACCTACAGAGCCACATCAAGAATCCTTAACGAAGGCGATATTGCCATCTTTTTTAGTGATGGACTGTTTGAAGCAACTAGTCCATTGGGCGATGAGTTTGGCAGATCTAACAGTAGTGAGATTTCCCCACTCCGCAAAACTGTAATTGAACTAGCTCAATATCCAGCTACGGATATTTTACAAGGCTTAAAAATTGCCCTTGATCAATTCTCGGAACTAGAGTTTCCTGAAGATGATGTTTCGATCGTGGTGATCAAACTTAAAACCAAGGTTAAATTTTCAGAACTGCGTAACTGTCCTTATCTTGAGGCGTTACAGGCTTGGCAGCGCTCTGAAGAAATCGATGAATCTTGCTTATTGAGAGGAACACGTCTGGTTGAATCCCTAGCTTGGGCGGAAGGGCAACCAGAACTACCTAAAATTGATCTTAATTTTTTGGAGGCTTCTCAAAGAGTCAATGAGCGCGAACAACTAATGGCAGCTCGCGCCGCCGATGCCGATCGCCTTGAAAAACTGAGCCAAGAGCTAGAAAAAAGCCTAGATGCTGAGCGTCGTCAACGCATAATTGCCGAGATGGGCGAAATCAATGAAAAAATTGTGGCTTACACTATTTCTTCTGAAGCGCTCTATCTTTCTAATAACCATATTGAGGCGATGATTGCAGGCGTAATTGGTGGCGTGCAGCTAAAACGCCTCACGACACAAGTTGACGAAAGCACCCTTGAAAATCTCAGAGCTAATACTCAAATTAGGGCGATTACAGCTCTTGAGCAAGTCGTCTATGGTACGCACGAATTTAACCGTCTGGAAGGACATGGTTTTTGGGTTAATAAAGTTTGCTATTCTCGCGATGGCAAATATATTGCCTCGGCAAGTAGCGATCGCACCATCAAAATCTGGGATACATCAGGAGTTTTACTTCAAACCTTAACCAGTCATACAAATTGGGTCACCAGTGTCGCCTTTAGCCCTAACGGCAAACAGCTAGTTTCAGGCAGCCGCGATAACATGGTCAAGCTATGGCAACGCGATGAATCTGATCAGGGTAAATTTGCGCCCCAGCCGATGGCTACGCTCAGAGGACATGAAGGACCAATTTTAGATGTCTGTTTCAGTCATGACGGTGAGATGATTGCCTCCGCAAGCGAAGATACTACCGTTAAGCTCTGGAAAAATGACGGCACGGTGATTCGCACTTTACGCGGCGGTCACGATCGCTGGGTGACCTGTGTAGCTTTTCACCCTAATAGTAAATCTTTAGTTTCAGGAAGTGCCGATCGCAATATCATCATCTGGAATACTCTTGGTGTACCGCTCAGACATCTACGCGGGCATGATAGTTTTGTGGAAAGCGTTGCCTATGCCCCCAATGGTCTAGCGATTGTTTCTGGAAGTCGCGATCGCACCGTCAAAATGTGGGGATCAGATGGAGCTTTACTGAAAACTTTTTATGGTCATTTAGACAAAGTATGGAGTGTCGCCTTTAGTCATGACAATCACACGATCGCATCGAGTGGGTTTGATCGGTCAATTCGGGTTTGGGATATAGAACAGGGCTTGCAGTATACATTTCAAGGACATGGCGATGTTGTTCATAGCATTGCCTTTAGTCCCGACGGCAAAACTCTTGCCTCAGCCAGCCGAGATACCACTGTAAAACTTTGGGCAATTCGTGGCACGCCTCTCAGAACTTTACTGGGGCATACAGATGAAGTTTTCTCTGTTGCTGTTAGCCCCAACTCTAAGTTCTTAGCATCTACCTGTAAAGATAAAACCGTCAATCTCTGGAACGCTAATGGCTCGCTTGAGGCAGTCTTAGAGGGACATAATGACAAAGTTAACTGTGTCACCTTCAGCCCAGATAGCTCTACCATTCTCACCGCCGCCGCCGATGCCAGTATCAAAATGTGGAGAACTGACGGAACCTTAATTGACACTATTAGCGCCCATCGTGCCGAAATTTATAAAGTTGTTTATCGTTGCGATGGTCAGGTTTTTGCTTCTTGTAGTGCTGATGGTACTGTCCGTGTTTGGAGCGCTGATGGTAAATGGCTCCAGACTCTGACTGGACACACTGCTGAGGTTTACAGCATCGACTTTGCTCCCGATGGCAGTATGCTCGCATCAGCTAGCAAGGACAAAATGATTAATCTCTGGAGTTGGGACGGCACTCTACTCCGAACCCTAGACGGACATAGCGCTGAAGTCTATACAATTTGCTTCAATCCCAACGGCAAGACGATTGCCAGTGGCAGTATGGATCAAAGTGTGAAACTTTGGAGTATTGAAGGAGAATTAATTAAAACCTTAAATGGTCATAGTGCTGAAGTCACTAGTGTTTGTTTTAGTCCTGATGGGAAGTCGCTTGTTTCTGCTAGTGAAGATTCGACGATTCAATTCTGGAGCGGCGATGGTACGCTTTTACGAACCTTTAACGGACATCAGGGACCAGTTCGGAGTGTCTGCTTTAGTCCCAATGGCAAAATTTTGGTGTCATCGGGTGAAGATCACAAAATCATCATGTGGAATCTCGATCTCGAAAATCTCCTCATGCGCGGATGCCAATGGTTACAAGAATATTTAAGAACGAATATAAATGTTTCCGAAGAGGATAAGCGGACTTGCTTAGGTGGTTGTGGCTGGCTCTACAAACATCTCAAATCCACACCTCCCGCTTAGATAATTGCGATCCCTCCAGCCCCCCTTAAAAAGGGGGGAGAATTAAATTCTCCCCCCTTTTTAAGGGGGATTGAGGGGGATCTCTTAGACGGCGTAGAAAAAAGTAAAAATTGCTTAAATTTTTTGATTGTTATGTTGGCGATTCCTTTAGCTTGGCTGCAACTTACTTATCAAAAGGGTCGTTTAGCGATCGCAATCCTTGGCATCATGTTTGCCGTAATCTTGATTGCCATGCAATTAGGTTTTCAGGAGGCTTTGTTTAAGAGTGCGGTTCTACTCCACCTCAATCTGCGTAGCGATTTGGTGCTAATTCATCCTAGCTCTAATAATTTGCTTAACCTCAAAGAGTTCTCTCGCCGCCGCCTCTATCAGGCTGGTAGTTTTACAGGCGTGAAGTCAATCTATCCTGTATACATTAGTTTAGCGGTATGGAATGCCTCGGAGCTTGGCGTAAAGGAAGATATTCTGGCGATCGGTGTTTCCCCTCAAGCCAATCCGTTTCTGTTTCCAAATATCCAGCCAGATTTAGATAAAACGCTGTTACCTGATGTTGTCTTGTTTGATCGTGGATCTAAAGAAGATTTTTATGGATCGGTTGCTTCTGAATATGAAGCTGCGATCGCCAAAGGAAAAATCCTCACCAAAGAAGTTGCCAACCGCACCGTCACAATTGGCGGCTTGTTTACGATGGGGGTTTCTTTTGCCGCCAATGGCACATTGATTACCAGCGAACAAAACTTCTTGCGGATTTTTCCCGATCGCCTTGTCGGAAATATTAGCTTAGGCTTAGTCCAGTTAGAAAAAGGTGTGAATGCGATCGCAGTTCGAGATGCGATGCGATCGCAGTTAGATCAAGATGTAAAAATATTGACTAAACAAGAATTTATCGACCTTGAGCTAAATTATTGGTCAGAAGCAACGCCCATTGGTTTTATCTTTGGCTTAGGCGTAACCATGGGCTTTATTGTCGGTGTGGTGATTGTTTATCAAGTTTTATACAAAGATGTTTCTGATCATCTCGCTGAGTATGCGACTCTCAAAGCGATGGGATACAGTAACTTTTATTTGTTTAGTCTAGTCTTACAAGAATCTTTGTTGTTATCTCTCTGTGGATTTTTGCCAGCTCTATTGATCTGTGCAGTTCTCTATCACCTCACCCAAAATGCCACGGGCTTGTTAATGGATCTAGGTCGCGATCGCATTTTGCAATTATTTTTGCTGACGATTGCCATGTGTTCGATTTCAGGAACATTATCCCTCCGAAAAGTCCAAACCGCAGATCCTGCTGAGATTTTTAACTAAATAAAAAAGCCTCGCACAGCGAGGCTTTTTTATTTAGTTTGAAGAAAAATAATTATTTCTTCTTCTTGTCGTCGCCGCCCTTAGGAGCGTCAAGAATCTTGCTGACAACACCCGATCCAACGGTACGTCCGCCTTCACGAATCGCAAAACGCATACCTTGCTCAATTGCGATCGGGTTGATCAAATCGACAGTCATTTTGATGCGATCGCCAGGCATGACCATTTCCGCTTCACTACCATCATCTGCCGTGAAAGTAACAATGGTTCCAGTTACGTCAGTTGTACGCACATAGAACTGAGGACGATAGCCAGGGAAGAAAGGAGTCTTACGACCGCCTTCTTTCTCAGTCAAAATGTAAACTTCACCTTCAAACTGGGTATGAGGATTGATCGACTTAGGCTTAGCCAAAACCATACCACGCTCAATTTCGTCTTTCTGAATACCACGAAGAAGTAGACCAGCATTATCACCAGCCAATCCTTGTTCTAGGCTCTTCTTGAACATTTCAATCCCAGTGACAGTCGTCGTGCGAGTGTCAGTAATACCAACAAGCTCAACGATATCGCCGACCTTGACAGTACCGCGCTCAATCCGACCTGTGGCAACTGTGCCACGACCAGTGATCGAGAACACATCTTCAACCGCCATCAAGAAAGGCTTATCAACTTCACGCTCAGGAGTAGGAATAAACTCATCAACAGAATCCATTAAAGCCCAAATCTTATCAACCCAAGGGCTGTCGCCGCGCTGAGTTTTGGGGTTGGCGCTCATCAGCCTAGTCGCCTCAAGAGCCGAACCACGAGTGATTGGAATATTGTCACCGTCAAAATCGTAGGACGAAAGCAATTCGCGAACTTCCATTTCAACCAGCTCAACTAGCTCATCTTCGCCTTCCATTTGGTCTTCTTTATTCAAGAAAACGACAAGGTTAGGTACACCGACCTGACGCGCTAGCAAAATATGCTCACGAGTTTGAGGCTCAGGTCCATCAGCCGCAGAAACGAGCAAAATTGCTCCATCCATCTGCGCCGCACCTGTAATCATATTTTTTACATAGTCAGCGTGACCAGGGCAATCAACGTGAGCATAGTGACGGGCTAAGGTTTCATACTCAACGTGAGCGGTGTTGATCGTAATCCCGCGAGCCTTTTCTTCTGGAGCAGCATCAATTTGATCATAGGCTTTAGCTGTTGCTTGCCCTGCTGCTGCTAAAGTCATCGTGATTGCCGCAGTTAGAGTCGTCTTACCATGGTCAACGTGACCGATAGTACCGATATTGACGTGGGGTTTGTTTCTCTCGAATTTAGCGCGTGCCATTTTTTCGTGATTATCCTTAAATTTAGTAATTGTTACTCTAATTTATAGAGTATTTTTCGGTAATTATTACTCTAGTTTATAGAGTATTTGTCGAGTATTTTAAAGGACTACTCTTTTTTGCCCTTGTTTTTAGCAATAATGGCTTCAGCCACATTTTTCGGGACTTCTTCGTAATGGCTGAATTCCATCGAGAAGCTTGCCCTACCTTGTGTTGACGAGCGAAGGTCAGTTGAATAACCAAACATCTCAGACAAGGGAACCCTTGACTCAACGCTTTTGCCAGACGCGGTATCTTCCATACCAATGATATTGCCACGACGACGACTAAGGTCACCAATCACATCACCCATGTAGTCTTCAGGGGTTTCGACTTCAACCTTCATCATTGGTTCCAGCAATACTGGCTGCGCCCTCATGACGGCTTCCTTGATAGCCATTGAACCAGCAATTTTAAAAGCCATTTCTGAAGAGTCAACGTCATGGAATGAACCATGTACGAGGGTAGCTCTGAGGTCAATCACAGGATAACCAGCCAGAATTCCCGATTCACAGGCTTCTTTCATACCTTGCTCAGAAGGTTTAATGAATTCTTTCGGAATTACACCACCAACGATTTTCGATACGAATTCAAACCCTGTACCAGGTTCGGTCGGCTCCAAATTGATCACAACGTGACCATATTGACCCTTACCACCGCTTTGACGGGCAAATTTGCCTTCAATATCGGTGACAGTTTTGCGGATAGTCTCGCGATAAGCAACTTGAGGTGCGCCCACGTTAGCTTCAACGCCAAACTCACGCTTCATCCGATCAACAAGAATTTCAAGGTGAAGCTCACCCATGCCAGAAATAATCGTTTGATTGGTTTCTGGATCGGTCATGACGCGGAAGGTCGGATCTTCCTCAGAGAGAGACTGCAAAGCCTTGGATAGTTTTTCCATATCCTGCTTCGTTTTCGGCTCAACCGCAACCGAGATCACAGGTTCTGGAATAAACAGAGTCTCAAGTACGATCGGCGAACTCTCATCACAAAGGGTATCACCCGTAAATGTGTCTTTGAGTCCCAATACTGCACCAAGATCTCCTGCTCTGAGTTCATCAACTTCTTGACGATCATCAGCCTTGAGGATGATCAGGCGAGAAATACGTTCTCTCTTGTTTTTGCTAGAGTTTAGAGCATAGGAACCTTTTTTCAAGACTCCAGAGTAAACTCGCACGAACGTGAGACGACCGTAAGGATCAGCCATGATTTTGAAGGCAAGTGCCGACATGGGTGCATCATCTTTGGCTTCACGAATAGCTTCTTCACCGCTAGATAGCAAACCTGTAACTGGTTTGACATCATTAGGAGAAGGAAGATAATCGATGACGGCATCCAGTAATAGCTGAACGCCTTTATTTTTGAAAGCCGAACCACAAACCATCGGCACGATCTTGCCGCTCAAAGTTCCTTTACGCAGCCCTGATTTGACTTCATCTTCGGTGAGTTCTTCACCTTCAAGATATTTTTCCATCAGCACATCATCGGAATCGGCTACTGATTCAAGTAGATTGCCGCGCCACTCATTGGCTAGTTCAGCTAAATCAGCAGGAATATCTACTTCCTCGATATCCTTGCCTATTTCATCTTTATAGATATAGGCTTTCATTTTGACGAGATCGACAATGCCCACCAGCTCTGCCTCACTACCGATTGGTAGCTGGATAGGGACAGCATTGGAGCCGAAACGACCACGAATTTGCTCTCTTACTCGCAAAAAGTTCGCACCCATGCGATCCATTTTGTTAACGAATACGAGACGAGGTACTTTATAGCGATCGGCTTGTCTCCACACAGTCTCAGACTGAGGTTGAACGCCACCCACAGCACAGAAAACGGCAATTACACCATCAAGTACACGCATAGAACGTTCGACTTCAATTGTGAAATCTACGTGTCCTGGCGTATCGATGATATTAACGCGGTGATCTTGCCAGTTGGTGCTAATCGCCGCCGCCGTAATCGTGATACCGCGCTCGCGTTCTTGCGCCATCCAGTCTGTGGTTGCAGTCCCATCATGGACTTCACCTATTTTGTGAACAACGCCAGAGTAAAACAGAATGCGCTCTGTAGTTGTGGTTTTACCAGCGTCAATATGCGCCGCAATACCTATATTGCGTACCTTATCTAAGGCAATAGAGCGTTCCACAATAGTTTCCTCGTGTTTGTCAGAAATTGAGAATTTATGTTGAAAATAGTATAGCGAGGGAAGTTAAGGTTTAGTAACGGTAGTGGGCGAAGGCTTTATTTGCTTCGGCCATCTTGTGAGTTTCTTCACGCTTACGGATAGTTTGACCAGTTTCATTGGCAGCATCCATCAGTTCGTTAGCCAACTTGGTAACCATACTGCGTCCAGCACGACCACGAGAATATTGGACTAACCAGCGAAGTGCTAGAGCGACACCGCGATCAGTACGGACTTCCATCGGTACTTGGTAGGTAGCACCACCAACACGACGAGCTTTAACTTCGACTAGTGGTGTGGCATTGCGGATGGCACGGTCAAACACCTCTAGTGGTGGGTTGCCTGTGCGTTCGCCAATGGTATCAAGAGCTTTGTAAACAATGTGAGAGGCTACAGAATGCTTACCGCG
>JAYUSC010000030.1:0-2398 GCA_043755885.1 Pseudanabaena sp.
GTACCGCCCGCGTAGCGGGCGGTACAGTTTTTGGGTTTGGGGTTTTAATGATTTCGAGGTACTTACACTAATCAATAGATTTGCTAGCTTTTTTCCTTGCCCACCTCTAAGCCCAACTTTATGTATAAAAAGGAACTCAAGCTTCCAAGTCGATATATAAACAACTTCTACAATGGCTCCATCTATGATCTGGTTTTTTTAGACTTAGAATGGTGTCGCGATTTTCATAAAGATGGATTAGTACAAAAAATATTTGGTTATACCATTACTCGCATTTTAGAAGACAGTAATGAGCAGTATATAAAAATTCAATTTATTGAATCAAGTACACAAGAGAAGAAAATCATTCAAGATATCCTAAATGACTTACATAGCTTACAGGGTAAGTACTTCGTTGGTTACGGGCTGTCCACTAGCGATATGTTTTGCTTACGCCAAAGAATTGAGGCTCTCGATTTTATCCCTAAAGTCGATAATATTAAAATTCTCGATTTACAAAGAATTATTCAACGCACAGATCTCAACCAAGGTTTGAATAATCTGTTTGCTTATTTAGAAATTCCTATTTATAAAAAAATCAAGGGGTATTATGTTTTTCGGAATGGAAGTAAGGTATTACGCAAAGAAAGAGGCTATGAAACAATTCTTAATGAAATCTATGAATATTGTTTAGAAGATGCCGAAAACTATTTTCATATTATTAGCAATTGGAAAACTCAATTCCCCCTCGTCGATCGCCATAAACACCAGATAATTAACTTAAAAATCGATCCGCGATCGGAGCAACGCATCAGAGCTAGAAAGGGTGCTGCATTACAAAGACCTTCTAATTAACCCAAAATATTAGAGGCGGCGCGAAGCGCTGCCTCTAATCCAAGAACCCATTAATTCTCGTTTAAAGATCTAGGTGTCTAGCCCCCTAAATCCCCCAATTCTGGGGGGCTTAAATATGGTTCCCCCCAGAATTGGGGGGCTAGGGGGGCAGAACTACAATTCTTAAATGGGTTCTAATTACAGCTCGTCGCGCTGTATTAGAGTGCTTGCAAAACGATATAGTAACTTAGGTCAAAACATTGCCATAGCAAAAACATGGATGCAACTACAACAATCAAAACTATTTTGCAAGAAAAAATCGGTGCAACAATTGTCGAAATTGAAGATCGCAGTGATTTGCATAAGCACCACCAAGGACGCATGAATGCCCCAGTTGGTAGTGGTCATTATGATGCGATCGTTGTTGCGGCTAGTTTCGCTGGCAAAACGATGATGCAGCAGCATCGCATGGTCTACGCCGCCCTAGCCGATCAGATGCAAACTACGATTCATGCCCTATCACTTAAAACTTATCCCCCCGAACAATGGCAGCAAATTTAATTTGAGTAGTAAAAAAAGCACTAATTCTGATACTCAAATTGAATTTGCTTGTTATAGAAATGTTGTAGGAAATTGTTAAATGGAAAACGATAAAAACTCTGAAATAAAAAAAACTGATGCAACTAAAAATGCAATTAATAGTGCAAAAGATAAGAGCGGCAATCCCTTCTTATATAAAATGTTTAAATGGCTGATAGTTAGACCATTATTGTATTTGTTTTATCAAGAGCGAATTTATGGCGCAGAAAATGTCCCACTCACAGGCAAGCTGATCGTCGTTAGCAATCATGCTAGTGACTTCGACCCGCTAATTGTCGGTAGTTGCATGGGTCGTCCTGTCGCCTTTATGGCGAAAGAAGAATTATTTGATATACCTGTAATCGGCAAAGCAATTCTTGCCTTTGGGGCTTATCCAGTCAAACGTGGCGCAGGCGATCGCGCTGCCATTCGCGCTGCGATCGCCTCGATTGAGGAAGGCTGGGCGACGGGTATTTTTTTGCAAGGCACTCGTACCCTTGATGGTCGGGTAACGGAGCCAAAGCTGGGAGCGGCGATGATTGCGGCAAAAACGCAAGCTCCATTTTTGCCAATTAGTATTTGGGGAACCGAAACAATTTTACCAAAGGGGGCAAAGTTTCCGAAGTTATTTCAGCCTGTCACGGTCAGAATCGGGGAGCTACTTCCACCACCTGAAGCAAGCGATCGCGCCACGCTCGAAGCATTCACCCAAAAATGCGCGGACGCGATCAACGCACTCCACGCATTAGGAAGATAGAAAAAAGCCCCGCAATGCGGGGCTTTTTTATCCCACATTCCGCTCGTAATGGAAGCCTAAAAATATTTACAACGAGACAATGAGGGTTTCAGCGATTTTTTGGAAAATTAATGATAATAATTCCTATTAGTACATCACTATTTCAAGTATTAAGATAGCGATTCTTTTAGGAGTAAAACCCAAAACACTTGCTGTGTAAGGATTAACTTTCTAAATATTTTTTCAGTAAAATAAGAGCGGAATGTGGGT
>JAYUSC010000031.1:0-5532 GCA_043755885.1 Pseudanabaena sp.
GTCAAAGGCACTTCCCCCTTACTATCCCACTTCGCCTCCTTAATCACCAACTCCCCATTCACATAATCCTCAACATTCAGACGACAAACCTCCTCCGCCCTCAAGCCATGCAACAATACCGAAAACAAAGCGCGATCGCGTAACGTCACTTTACTCAAGGCGATCGCCTCATAAATTCGCAACACCTCCTCATCCTCTAAATCCTTAGCCACAGGATCTGGCAACCTCTCTTGCTGAATTCCAATCGTCGGATCGGCAACCACATATTCTGATAGCAACATCCACCGATAAAACGATTTCAGCGTCCGCAGCACCCGATTCACCGAACTCAACGCCAACTCACGTTCCTTCAGCAAAAAAGTTTTAAACTGCGTCACTTTACGACGACTCACATCTACCCAAGCCAAATTGCACCAATCCATAAATATTCGCAAATCCGCTTGATAAGCTTTACGACTCTTCGGCTGTAATGACCTTGAGGCTAAAAATTCATCAACCCTTGCTTGGCGTATGTCTGTAGTGGTGATCGCTTTGGGAGGTTCACCATAAATAACTAAAATTGGCTCTGGAATGGACATAGCAAGCAGTTTTTAGCCTCGAATTACAATTATTTCCCGACCTGCGGGACTGATGACATTTTCAGTAGTAGTGCGATCGCTTAACGGCAGCAAACCCTTGCGGCGATCAAAAATCACCAACCATCCTGTATCCAAACTCAACCCTGATAAATATTTATCCAACTGTGGCAACCCTTCCTTAAGGGGATCTGGTCTTTTATCAGCCCATACCTTCAACTCCATCGCCAAAGTTACCTTACCATAGCGCAAACAGATATCCATTCTTCCCGAACCAATGGCATATTCCCTCTCTAACGTGCCACCACCATTAACAACACGGTGCAGAAAAGCCATCAATACAATATGAGGCGCAATCTCTGGATAGTGTGTACTGTCAAATAAAGGCTCTCCATGCTGCCGCCAGAATAATAAGAACGCTTCCAACAAGCGATCAGGCAAAAATTCACCTTGCTCACTAAGCCAGACTGGTTGAAGATACCCAATAGAAGCAGTAGTTACATAAGCAAGCACTCTAGGAAGCACTTCCTGATAAATAGGATTAGCGATCGCCAAACCATTTTCGTTAGTACAAAGCCCTAAATCTAAAACGTAGCGAATATCATCCTGTGGTACATCTGGCAGTTCCAGTCCAGCGAGAATAGGCTGAATTATGGCTCTAACCCGATCTTCTCTCAGTCTCTCGGCAAGACTATCCAGATGCGTATCCTGTCTCTTAATCAGGATTTCCTTTGCTTGATTTACTAACTCAGCCGTAATCGGAATTGCAGGATCTTTCGTAATATATTCCACAATTTCCTTAGCGATCGCATTCACCAACCAAGGCTGACCCTGAGTCAAATGAAAAGCTAAATCAACAGCTTCTGGTGTAAATATTTGTCCTGTCGCTTCTGTATGTTGCTGGTAGAGATTTCTCACATCCTCAAGAGTGAAGTTACTTAGCGTAAAAGAACGCACTTTGATATTAAAAGGGCTAGAAGTATTTAGGCGATCGCTACCACCTGAAGCATATTTATAGTCACGAACATCGCGCATTCCCACTAATGCAACTGACTGCGGAAATCCCTGTGGACGGCGCGGAAACCCAGATCGGATTTGTCGCAGTACAGAAACCAAGGTCTCATCACTCAAAGCATCAATTTCATCCAAAAACACGGCTAGAGGGCGCGATGATTCTTGTGACCATGCTGCCAAAAAAGCACCGATTTGACGACCTGATTCTCCTAAAATTCCATTACTTGGCTGTAACTCTGATGGTAAATAAAATCTAATCGCATCTTGCCACTCATCTAATATGGCTCTCTCTGCCAGCTCAGGATCATGAGAAAATACCGCTCCCACTTCCAGAGACAACATTACTGACGTATACTGCCCGCTAGCTGTTAACTCCTTTGCCAGCGAAATCATTGCTGTAGTTTTACCCACTTGTCTTGGCGCATGGAGGACAAAATAATTCCGCTGCGAAATTAGATTGACTAACTCAGGCAACCGCCCTGTGGACGGCAATATGTAATGAATATCA
The DNA here is from genome assembly GCA_043755885.1 of Pseudanabaena sp. GTDB lineage: Bacteria > Cyanobacteriota > Cyanobacteriia > Pseudanabaenales > Pseudanabaenaceae > Pseudanabaena. The sequence continues at coordinate 2,098 of JAYUSC010000031.1, forward strand.
GGCTGACAGGGACCAGCGGTATTGAACCATTTTTGCATAACGAAAGCTAACTAACGGGCAGATACCCCTTCAATATATAACAACGCGCCAATTAAAGCCCTGAAACCTTAAAAACCCGTTAGTCAAACTAAGTATTTATACTTATTCATATAAATTTAATGGCAAATAATTGACACTTATTTGCTCTAAGATAAATCTATGACAAGTTAAGACTTAGATATTCATTCCAAGGAAATAAAGCTTCAATAAACCGATTGCTACCTTCATGCAGTGAAGGCGGTGGCATAATCTCTAAAGTACCGTTAATGTAGTGAAACAGTGTAGTACGTTGATCGCCAACATCTGCAAGTAAGCGTTCAAAAGTTTCCTAACTTACCCCATGTAGCAAGACTCGATTTTCAGATAGTGTTCTGGACTTCTCAATTATTGCTGTAGCAGTTTGCTCTTTTGATAAAGTTGGAATATTCATCATGATTGTTTAAACAGAAATACAGACAGTTGCAAATCTGGATCTTTAGCTATGTGATGAAATTTAAGAATTTAGGATTTAATCCAGATTATCAAAGATCACTTCGGCGATCGCACATCTGGTAAAGTTAGCAAGAAGCCTAGTGAAAGTTGAAACGATTAATGCAAAACCTTGAACAACTGATCGCACAAGAACTTTCGCTACGCCCTGAACAAATCAAAAATGCCCTAGAGCTATTTGCCGAAGGTGCAACCCTCCCCTTCGTTGCTCGCTATCGTAAAGAGCGCACAGGGGAAATGAACGAGATTCAATTAAGAGATCTGCAAGATCGTTATGCATATCTGACCGAGCTACGCGATCGCCAAGCCGTAATCCTTCAAGCAATCTCCGAGCAAGGCAAGCTTACGGATGTTCTGCAAGCCAAAATAGAATCGTGTTTGCAAAAGACAGAACTTGAAGACCTCTATCTGCCCTATCGCCCTAAGCGAAGAACTAAAGCAGCGATCGCTAGAGAAAAAGGACTAGAACCACTTGCTGAAGCCATAAAATCTTTTAACCGTCCCAATATTAATACTGCCTCATTGCCTCAAGAAGCCGCCAAATACTTATCTGAACAAGTGAAAACGGTCGAAGAAGCTCTCAAAGGTGCATCAGACATTCTTGCGGAAGAGGTCGCTGAGAATGCAGAATATCGAGCTTACAGTAGAAATTACCTGATCCAGACAGGAGTATTTTTCTCGAAAATCAAGGCAACGCACCCAGTTGGCACAACTAAGTTTGAGATGTACCGCGACTATCAAGCAAGAGTAAAGGCGATCGCCGCCCATAATCTCCTAGCCCTATTGCGAGGGGAAACCGAAGAAATCCTCACTCTCAGCCTAGATTTTGACGAAGACCATCTATTAACTTACCTAGATTCGCAGCAAATTCAGGCTAAAACCCCATCTATCAGGCAGTTTTATCAAGATATGCTCAAAGATACCTTTAACCGCCTCATGAAAACCTCTGCGATCGCCTCGGTAATCGCCGAAATGAAATCATGGGCTGAGGTCGAGTCAATCAAAACCTTTGAAACCAACTTACGAGATTTATTACTAGCGGCTCCCGCAGGTATGAAACCAACCCTCGCGATCGACCCAGGGTTCCGCACAGGCTGCAAGACTGCGGTAATTAGTGAGACAGGCAAATTTCTAGAATATCAAACCATTTTTCCTCATCAAGCAATTGCTCAAAGAGAACAAGCAGCCCGTACCTTGAGAACCTTGATTGAGAAGTATCAGATTCAACTAATCGCGATTGGTAATGGTACGGCAGGACGAGAAACTGACAGCTTTGTGATGGAAGTAATTCAAGGATTAGAAAAACCTCCAATCAAAGTAATGGTTAACGAATCAGGCGCTTCAATTTATTCGGCAAGTACTGTCGCGATCGCCGAATTTCCTGATTTGGATTTAACCGTACGGGGCGCAATCAGCATTGGCAGACGACTGCAAGATCCCCTTGCCGAACTTGTAAAGATCGATCCAAAATCGATTGGTGTGGGACAGTATCAGCATGATGTAGATCAAAAATTATTGAAAAAGAAGTTAGAAGAAACCGTTGAGAGTTGCGTTAATTTTGTCGGTGTAGACCTAAACACAGCTTCCAAAGAACTGCTTACTTTTGTGTCAGGACTGAGTGCTAGTGTTGCCAATAACATCATCACCTATCGCAATCAAAATGGCGCTTTTCGCGATCGCCGTCATTTGCTGAAAGTGCCCAAACTAGGCGCAAAAGCTTTTGAACAAGCGGCAGGATTTTTACGGATTCGTGGTGGCGATCACCCTTTAGACAATACCGCCGTGCATCCCGAAAGTTATAAAGTTGTAGAAGCGATCGCCCGTGACCTGAAGGTAGCTCTCTCAGATATCTCACAAGCAGCCGATAAACTGAAGACGGTCAACCTGAAGCAATACGTAACCGATGCGATCGGCGAACCGACTTTGCGCGATATCCTACGAGAACTAGAAAAACCAGGACGAGATCCTCGGGCCGAGTTCAAATATGCTACCTTCAACGATGCTATCCAGAAAATCTCCGATCTGCAAATTGGCATGGAGATAGAAGGCATTATTACCAATGTGGCAAACTTCGGAGCGTTTGTTGATATTGGTGTGCATCAAGATGGACTAGTCCATATTTCGCAATTAAGCGATCGCTTTGTCAACGACCCCAAGCAAATAGTTAAAGTCGGACAGGTAGTAAAAGTGCGCGTTTTGGAAGTAAATGAATCATTAAAACGGATTAGTTTATCAATGAAATTGTAAATTCTATGGCTTCTCTTACTGTTTTTGACGTTGCTAGCTGAATAAATAATTAGTCATGCATCTATCACTTACCAATCTCCCTCAATCTCAACTTCGCAGAGTTCGCAGGGACGAGTTGGATCGTCCACATCAACTACTAAATAAAGCCGCTTTGCATTCTCCCTAAATGCACATACGCCTTCAACTTTACTGGTAAACAGAGCGCCATCCAAAGTACGGAGTTCAATCCAACGAGCCTTTGTATCTAAAATACCTAGCACCGAGCCAGCCACTACTCCATCAGAGCTAGCATCTGGCGAGTTCTCTGCCGTCGCTGAAAAAATCACGTTTTGTTTAGTCACAGTTGCATCAGTAAAGGTCAAACGTAAGGCTCCTAAAGTGCCTAATTCATATTGGCAAATCTGTTGTAGTTGGGGGACTGGCTTTTTATCTGGCTCTTGCAAATAAGCAGCAAGTTCATCCCAAGCAAGATCGCAGGTAGCATTCACGGGTAAACATCCTGCTTGAGGTTTACCATTACCGCGATTAAAGAGACGCACCCAGCCATTACAGAAAGTTGCTCCTTCAATGTTGAGTTCGCTACCAGCAAACATGATGTTGTTACGGATTTGTTCGTATAGTGCTTCTACTTCTACAAGGATAGGTGTTGCCGTACTAGAC
>JAYUSC010000032.1:0-2391 GCA_043755885.1 Pseudanabaena sp.
GGTTTTATATTTAATTGCAGCTAGCTACTTATGGATTGTTTTTTTCTTGGGATTCCCTAAGCGCCTAAAAGCGTTGTAAAAATCGCCAGAGGCTAATGCCAATTAGCCAAGATATGCTTGTTGCTAATGGGATATATAGAATTCCTCCGACTATTTCTAGAGGAGCGATCGCACGCAGCACCCAGACATGAATAAGATAGGTCATAAAGCTTGCCTTGGCGAGAGTTGTGATTTGGGGCATTGCTTTAGACCAGAGAGCTTGAGGTGGAATTTTGGGACATCTCAAGCTCTTTGACCAAGACATTGACCATAGCAAGAAGGTCAATGTCAACAAAACTACAGTTGGTCGAGCATAATGACCAACTGCTTCAGCAGAGTTCTTGAGTATCGCTGTCCAATAGAATTCGCTTAGTTCGACAATGGCTGCGATCGCAAATAAATATCCCCATGATTGCGATCGTAATTTCGCGACCAAAAGACTAGCCCAGCCGTGATCTTTAGCTAGCCAGACACCTATTTGGAAGTAGGATAGCCAATAAATTAGATGATTACCACTGGGTAAGAAAGTCGTAATATTTACCAGTAAATCAAAGGTTGCCGACACCCAGCGTAAGCTAAATAGAATGAAAGTGATGATCAGGAGAACATACAAGTTCCATTTTGTAAACGCTACGTGCCGAACGAGTGGATATAGGATGTAGCATTGAAAAATGATTCCTAAGAAGTACAGATGATAGTCACCCATACCTGTAGAAAGCAATTGCAGGATTTGTTGTCCACGCTCTAACCAATCGGCTCTTTGAAACTGGCTCTGTCCAATGATATTGAGCAAGGTAAACAGAATATAGGGTGGCGCGATCCGCCATAGGCGACGCTGAAAAAATATTTGTAAATCAAAAGGTCTTTTTTCTTCTGACTTCGCGAGGGCAAAGCCTGACAAAATCACAAATATCGGTACTGTAAAGCGTCCAACTTGGTTAATGATCGTGTCGATAAAAATCTCGAAATTGATACTTGTCGTATCATGCACCCCAAACCACCAGTGATGTGAAGCATGGATACCGATGACGATAGTGGTTGCGATCGCACGCAGTAGCTCAGAAAGTTCCCAAGTCATATTTTGTAAAAATTATTTTGATGGCGCTAAGTATTTTCTGGATTGGACTTAGTAATCTTAGGAATCCTTAGATCACCCTGCACCATTTGTTGCCATATTTCAGCGATTCCTTCTTTCCCATTTGTCTGTACTTTGTGTAAGATGAGTAAACTATCTGCTAATAAAGTTTCAACATCAATGGATTGATAGTCAGGAAGATATGCTGGTAATCGGCTTGTCCCTTCCCCTAAAAGAATCGCTGCACCATGCCAATTTTGACTTTCGAGATGATATAGACCAACGGCGATTTGCAAAATCCCTTGATAAAAAGCCCGATCGCATTGCCAAGAATCATTCCAAATCGCCTCTAAAGTGTCGTGACAGGCATAATAATCACCACTATTAAATAATGCGATCGCCTTAGCAAACTCTGGATCAAAAGCTGGATCAACCATTGGTTAATACATTTGCGATCGCTTGTTTTTGTTCGGCATCATATCCCCATTTTTCGAGAAAATTTGTATAGTTACCATAGTTTGAGATTGCCGAGTCACTCATTTGCATAGCGATTTCGTCAACTTCAGCAAGTTCTACTTTCCCAATTAAAAGTGCAGTTCGCCTAGCCACGCGATCGGAGCCTTGAGCTAGTTCTTCGTTTCCAGCGCGGCGATGGAAAATCGCCATGGCTGTAGACATAGCGAGATTTTTGACAAGTAGTTCTGCGATCACAGTAGGAGCAGATTGCAGAGCTTTAATCACATGCGTATTAGGTGCATCGGCTAATCGCCATTCACCAGTCAGGAAGCACACAAAGAATCCTCTGGCTCCATTTGCCGTTTGCACAAGTGCCGAGATTTCTGATTCTAGCTGTAAGTCATCTGAGTCTTTGCGCGAAAGCAAAGCTTCGGTATAGGCGATCGCTTCTTCAAAGGTCATATTTTTCAAAAATTTAGCTCCAATTACTGATGTTACTGCCTTCCCACCAAAGAAATATACATCAAAAACCAAGAATTAGCGTTGCGGCGCTTCGCGCCGCAACGTATAACTTTTCAGTGGGAAGGGAGTAGGTGGAACGCAGATGGAAATTTTCTTGCTGCTAGCCAAGTAGGGCAACCACGGGGGATGGCGACCACTCCAAATAATTTGGGTTTTGTAGTGTGCGCCACAGGGCAAGCCCTAGACTTATGCCATAAAAGTAACTTAGGGAATCCCAAGAAAAAAATAATCCATATAAAACCCAAAAATGTTGCGGCAGGCGTAGCCCACCGCAACATTTTTGGGTTTTATTATTTCTT
>JAYUSC010000033.1:0-2388 GCA_043755885.1 Pseudanabaena sp.
CCTGAAGTTACCACGCCAGAGCGCAATCGGTACTTCTGAGAATGTAAGGACTCCAAAGTTTGTAAGGCTTGATTAAGAAATGATTTCACCTGCCAGTTACTCATTGCGCCATGCATATCTAAATAATCAGATAAAGCGATCGCCTGATCCGTTTTGGGCAGGATTGCATAACAGCGTTCTTCACGAGCATCTGCGATCGCTTCTATCGGTGCAATTAACCGCGAGTCTTGCTTGCGACCATCTGAGAGTTTTAGTTCTGACGATGCTTCAAAATTACGCTTACAAGCTCTAGTTTCTTGATCGTTAAAATATTTTTTGGGGATTACATATTCTTTTAATAAAAATGGTTCTCCATCCGTTAAGTTGGTAGCGTTATAGAGTCTTCCCGTGCCACGAATGCCAATATAGCTATCAACTTGGTAAACACCTCCTCGACCGCGAACCTTTACTTCTGGAGGTAAGCTTGCAGGGAATTGACATTTTTTGCAATATTTATTATTAGGATCATCGGTGACGGCTTCATGAGGAAATTCGCACCGAAAGGGATTTGATTCTTGACATTGATAGCGAAGAAATTGCGACTTGATTTGCCAAATTGCCCCCACTCTTTGATCAATAGAAATCTCTTTTAAAATTTCTTTAGTTTCATTTTTTTCGGGTATGCCGATACCTCTAAAAGAAGTAATTGAAGGTGGTGCAATCCCTAAGTCATCCTTAAGAAATGGGATCAGAAATCGTAAGGGTGCAGGGACGCTTTTGTTTAAAAACTCAATAAATCTATTGCCGATCAGCCCATCAATAGTGCCAAGAAATTGCCCCCAAAGGTCAGTGATACGTTTCCAGAATCTTTGCCAAACATTTGGAGCCTTACTTGCCATAGATTGCTTGCCTTATTCTTGTTAAACTATTATCAATTACAGGGGTGTGATTTGTGGCAAAGGTTTGTAAATAGCTAGGCACAATTAAATATAAAACCCCAAAACCTGCACCGCCCGCTACGCGGGCGGTGCAGGTTTTGGTTTTAGTTTTTAATTTTGCCGAGGTACATATCTTCTACAAACTCTTGTCTAAAGCATATCCCACCACTTTACCCCCATTCAAGATTATGGCAAGAGATCAAGTAGCTCGTCTCTATCGAGCAGCGAAGACAGATTCACTCCTCAAAGCAAAGCTTAATCAAGCCCCTGATCTTGAAAGTTTTGTGGAAATGGCAAAGGCTGAAGGATATGACTTCACGATCGCAGAATGGCAACAAATGACCAACTTTGAGGTTGAAGAACTAAAGTGCCACCTTTCTGAAATTCCTGGTATTTAGAAATCTTCAAAACCAACGCAGAAATAATTACAGCGCAGAGCGCTGTAATTATTTCTGCGTTGGTTTTGGTTTTAAGCGCTCGATTGCGATCGCCTTATTGATCGTGGCTTGCATTTGACTAGGATTAAGCTTTAGGGCTTGCTCAAAGGAAACTAGCGCATCGGCATTGCTATTTAGAGCCAGTAAAGCCAGACCTCGCCCTGTCCAATAATCGGCATTTTTGACATCGATCGCAAGTGCGCGATTATAGGCAATAGCAGCTTCGGCGTTGCGACCGAGAGACATCATCGCTAAACCACGATTAAACCAAGCTGTGTCTGATTTGGGATTGATCCCCAGAGCTTGTTGGCTTGCTGTCAATGATTCTTGGAACCGATTGAGCCGCCATAACAAAGCCGATTTATTAGTCCAAATATCTGCTAAGAAAATTTGACTACCAATATTTGCATCGCCTTCGATGGCTTTGTCATAGGCTTTGAGAGCCTCTTCTGTGCGCCCCAATGAGGTGAGAATGCGCCCGTGATTAAACCATGCGATCGACGAATTTTGGGTTAGTGCGATCGCTTGATTGGTAGACGAAAGCGCTAAGTCAAAACGCCCCAACGCCCAAAGAGTAGCCGCCCGATTGCCCCAAAAACTAGCCTGACTGGGCTGTAGGGATACCGCCCGATTTGCCGATGCAAGTGCTTCTTCGTACTTACCTAAACCGTTCAGAGCATTAGCCCTTTGATCCCAAGCCCAAGCTGGTCCCAGATAGTCCCATTGTTGATCGCCTTCTTGGAGCGCGGAGTTACAGGCAGCTAGCGCTTCTTTATATTGGCGCAGTTGGTTGAGGGCGGCGCAGGAATTGGCTAAGGCGAGGGAATATTTTTCTTTTGCCTTCAGCGCCCATTCTTGCGAAGCCAAAGCTTCGGCATAACGCCCCAATCGCCATAAAATCATCCCCTGTTCTGCCCAAGCCTGAGCATTGGTCGGCTCGATCGCAACGGCTTTGTCATAGGAAAATAGGGCTTCATCAAAACGTTTTAACTGGTTTTGGACTTTGCCCTTAGTTTTCCATGCGATCGCAGGTG
>JAYUSC010000034.1:0-5503 GCA_043755885.1 Pseudanabaena sp.
GGTAAAAGATTTATAGGAACTAGACGAACAGCGTTTAAATCAAACAAAAACTTTGTAGAAATACAAACTACCGAGGGGCACTCGGAAAGTTAACGCCTGAGGAGAGAACCACCTCTGTTTAGGGCTTTGCAAGGAATTCTAAGTAAGTGGACTCGCCGAATCAGGAATCTCAGTCGCTTTAGCGCTGAGAGTGTCAATAGTGATAATAACTGAGATCGTCAAATTATTTTCGCTAAGCCGTTAGAGCTGAATGTGCAAAGCCAATCTTCTTCATTTACTATTCGTCAAGCTAGCTCTAGAGATGTTGGTCATGTATCCGATATCTTGACTGAGAGCTTTTATCGGAGTACCGATCACCAAGTCAGCTTTTTACAGCGCTACTTTACAGATTTGGTCTATCCCCTTTTACGCTACGGCATCATGCTTGATCTCAGTGGTCGGTTTGGCGACAAAACACCCTGCTATACCTGCCTTGTCGCCACTCATCCTGCCAATAAATTTCAAGCGATCGCATCTCTAGAAATTTGTATGCGCTATGTGCCTGTCAAGCCCTATCGTGAATTTTGGATAGGTCGCGAAATGCAGCAATATCCCTATGTTTTTAACTTGGCAGTGCATCCGCAGTGGCGGCGGCGTGGGGTGGCGAAACAACTTTTGTTAACAGCAGAGCAAACAGTGAAGCAATGGGGGTTTTCGCGGCTCTATATGCATGTACTTGAAGACAATCACGCGGCGCGTCATCTGTACGATCGCATTGGCTACCGACTGCATAGCCAAGAGGGTATTGTAAATTATTGGCTAATGGGGCGACCCAAAAAATTATTATTACAAAAAAAATTCTAGATAAAGATCTCCAAAATATTTTGCGACGGGCTAAGCCCACAGCAACATTTTGGAGATCAATTATTCTAAAAACGGTCTACTAACTTAAACTTAGCATCGCTATGGGTAGGCTTTGCTCCTTCGCCACAAGTGCGCGGAGTCGGCAAAATTTTGGTTGGATTCGCAATCCCTTGTGGATCGAAAACATCGCGCACCCATCGCATTGTCTCCAAATCTGATTCGCTAAACATCTCAGGCATATAGCACTTCTTATCCGCACCAATGCCGTGCTCACCCGAAATGCTTCCACCAACCCGCACACAGAGCTTGAGGATTTCGCCGCCTAATTCCTCGACAACTGCCAACGCGCCAGCCTCGGCATTGTTATACAAAATCAAAGGATGCAAATTACCATCACCAGCATGGAAGACATTGGCAACATGATAGCCATACTTTTCGCTCAGCTTCTCAATCTCTTGCAACACATAAGTCAGCTTAGTACGTGGAATCACGCCATCCTGCACATAGTAGTCTGGACTAAGGCGACCCATCGCCGCAAAAGCTGCCTTTCGCCCCTTCCAAAGTCTCAGACGTTGCTCAGGATCAGTCGCTGTAGTCACATTCCGCGCTCCATTTTTATAACAAATCTCTTCAACTCGCTTGGCACTTTCAGCAACTTCTATTTCTAATCCATCAATTTCAATTAATAGAATGGAAGCGGCATCGCGAGGATAGCAATTGGTTGCCACCGTATCTTCGACAGCATTGATACTCATGTTATCCATGATTTCCATACCCGCAGGAATTATCCCCGCGCTGATCACATCAGAAACCGTCGATCCTGCGGCTTCTACGGTCGTGAAATCAGCTAAGAGAACATGGATCGATTCCGCAGATTTAAGAATCTTCAGCGTCACTTCCGTCGCAATACCGAGCGTCCCTTCCGAACCCACAAAAATTCCTGTGAGGTCATATTCTGGGCTTTCAGGAATTTTGCCACCGATATTTTTGATCGAGCCATCGGGTAAAACAATCTTTGCGCCAAGAACGTGATTAGTCGTAACTCCATATTTTAGGCAATGGACTCCGCCTGAGTTTTCGGCAACATTGCCACCAATCGAGCAGATGATCTGACTCGAAGGATCGGGCGCGTAGTAAAATCCTGCACCGCTGACGGCTTGGGTGACCCAGTTATTAATCACCCCAGGTTGGACAACGACACGCTGATTATCAAAATCAACTTCCAAAATCTTTTTCATCCGCGATGTGACGATCAGCACCGAGTCAGGTAATGGCAAAGCGCCGCCCGACAAACCTGTCCCCGAACCTCGCGCCACAAAAGCGACCTTGTAGCGATCGCAAATTTTCACGACTGCCGATACTTCCTCGGTGGTCAGGGGCAGTACGACAAGGGCTGGTTGCTGCTTGTAACTAGTTAGCCCGTCGCATTCATAGGCGATTAATTCTTCGCGAGTACGCACCACAAAGCGATCGCCCACAATGGCAATAAAGTCATTGGCGATCGCTTGCCAATCAAAGAGCTGTTGGCGAGTTGAAGAAGATTCGGGAATGGTTGCGATCGCAGTCATACTGTATTTACAAGGTAATAGCTAGACTTATTTTATCGCAGTTGTCGTTGAGCCTTGCGGCGGCGAAGATTTTGGCTCTGTTTTTTAATTAACATAACATGGTAGAAACTTACGATCGCCCAAACATCACAATGCAGCCTGTTGGCTGGGTTATACTCCTTCGCGTAATTTATCTAAAACAGAACGATCTTCTAAGGTAGAAGTATCGCTGGTGATTTCTTGTCCAGAGGCTAGCGATCGCAATAATCTTCGCATGATTTTACCCGATCGCGTTTTTGGTAAAGCTTCAGCAAATCTGATCTCGCTAGGACGTGCGATCGCACCAATTTCAGCGACCACATGTTTTTTCAATTCCTTAGCAAGTTCTTCACTAGGTTGATGATCGCCTTCCAGAATTACAAAAGCAAAGATATCTTCGCCCTTCAAGTCATCGGGCTTACCAACTACGGCAGCTTCCGCAACCGCAGGATGGGAAACTAGCGCTGATTCGATTTCCATTGTTCCTAAACGGTGACCAGCGACGTTAATCACATCATCGACACGTCCCATCACCCAATAATATCCATCCTCATCCTTCCGAGCGCCATCACCCGCAAAATAGACATAGTTGCCATCTTTAGGTGGAATATGTTCCCAATAATTCTTACGGAAGCGATCGGGATCGCCGTAAACGGTTCGCATCATTCCTGGCCAAGGATGACGCACGATCAGATAGCCACCTTCATTATTAGGGACTGAATTACCTTCAAAATCGACAATATCAGGAATAATCCCAGGGAAGGGAAGTGTTGCCGAACCTGGTTTAGTCGGCACTGCGCCAGGGAGCGCCGTAATCATAATGCCGCCTGTTTCGGTTTGCCACCATGTATCCACAATCGGGCAGCGACTACCGCCAATCACACTGTGATACCACATCCAAGCTTCAGGATTAATTGGTTCACCCACAGTTCCCAACAAACGGAGCGAGGTCAAATCACGGGTATTAGGATGGTGTTCACCCATTTTGATAAAGGCTCGAATCGCTGTAGGAGCAGTGTAGAAAACACTCACCTGATACTTCTCAATTACATCCCAAAAACAGCCAAGATTAGAAGGACGTGGCGCTCCTTCGTACATCAGTGTCGTTGCACCATTGGATAATGGTCCATAGACAATATAGCTATGTCCCGTAATCCAGCCCACATCCGCCGTACACCAATATACATCGGTATCTTTGAGATCGAAAATCCATTTGGTCGTCATGTGGCTATAGAGGTTGTAGCCAGCCGTGGTATGCACGACTCCCTTTGGTTTACCAGTACTGCCAGAAGTATAGAGAACGAACAACATATCTTCGCTATCCATTGGTTCGGCTGCACATTTAGCCGAAACACCTTGCTGTAAGTCATGCCACCAATGATCGCGACCTGCGGTCATCTGCGTATTTTGACCCGTCCGTTTGACAACTAAGACATTGGTAACAGAAGGTGCGGCTCCATTTGCGATCGCAATATCAACTTGTTCTTTTAATGGCACGATCGCATCTTTGCGCCAACCACCATCGGCAGTAATCACCAGTTTCGCTTCGGAATCCATAAGCCGATCGCGCAAAGCCTCAGCACTAAATCCACCGAACACCACCCCATGCACCGCACCGATTCTGGCACAGGCGAGCATGGCGATCGCCGCTTCAGGGATCATCGGCATGTAAATACCAACGCGATCGCCTTTTTGGACACCAAGTTGTTTGAGCGCATTGGCAAACTGACAAACTTCACGATGCAACTGGGCATAGGTCAGAGTGCGCGAATCGCCATTTTCTCCTTCCCAAATTAGGGCTGCCTTATTCTTGCGCCAAGTCGTCAAATGGCGATCGAGGCAATTGTAAGAAATATTAATTTTGCCACCATCAAACCATTTCACCGATGGCGGTTGCCAATCAAGAACGGTGTGCCATTTCTCAAACCAATGCAGTTCTTGCGCGGCTAGCTCCGCCCAGAATGCCGCAGGATCAGCTTTTGCGCGATCGTAAATTTGATGATATTGATCAAGACTTTTGATATGGGCGGCTTGTGAGAACTCCGCAGATGGCTCAAACAAGCGTTTTTCTTGTAAAACAGATTCAATCGTGGGTTGTGACATAACAACTACAGCGCAAAGCGCTGTAACGAAAAATGGCTATAGCTATAGTAATCAATAATTACTATCCGCAACACAAATACCTTGGCATTTAATACCATTAGTGGCTGTACGCAAGCAATGAGTACAGAGAATGGGTTCTGGCTTAGTCTCAGGAAGAGGTTGCTGATCAGGTTGAGGTTGAGTAGTCATATTATTTAAAATAAGGGGTTGAGCCAATTGACTGAGCAAGATCGTCGGCCATTGCGCTGTAATCTCGACTTTTCTAAAATCTGACATCTTCATAAAGATCGTCAAATTCTCCTTCAAAGTTGATGCTCGACAATTGGAATTTATCTTGCTCTCCAGAATATGATTTTAAAATCCATAAGCCCTCTTCATTACGGCGAAAGCAATCAAGGCGTTGACGTTTAACATTAACTAGAACGTATTCTTCGAGGCTCTCTAGTTGTTGATAATCGGCAAATTTGTCACCCCTATCAAATCCTTCAGTAGATTTTGATAGGACTTCGATAATTAGTTTTGGGAAACGCTTATGATTTGGAGTTTGGGTATCTCTAGGATCGCAAGTCACCATCACATCTGGATAATAAAAACGATTCAATACGTCTATTTTTGCTTTCATGTCTGACATATAAACTCGACAATTAGAGCCGCGCACATGGTTGCGAATGACAAAAGCCATATTCAATGCGATCGTCACATGCGGATCGTTTGCGCCAGCCATTGTATAAACATATCCATCGATATATTCATGTTTAACATCGCTTTGTTCCTCCATTTCGAGATATTCGTCTGGAGTTATGTAATCAAATTCTGGTATTGCAATCATGATTTATTCACATCAGTAATATTTGATACCTCCTATTTTATCGAAAAATTGGGTTTAAAACCCCGTGCTTCTAGCACGGCTTTACACTACAATATAGTTAATACCGCAGGGCATACGGAAATTCACGCTTGAGAAGCTAGTT
>JAYUSC010000035.1:0-2380 GCA_043755885.1 Pseudanabaena sp.
TGCCGATTCGCTAGTAAATCCTACGTTCAGCAACATACTTTTTAGTTCTCGAAACTTTTTTGGCATAAATGCTTGTTTTTTTTGCCTAGGGATATTTTAGGCGATCGCACTGACATGAGCCAGATTGCGATCGCAAAGTTTTTAGATGGTTTACAGATATTTCAACTATTTACTACTAGGCTGTATTACAGAAACATTCAGTCAGAAAATTTGTGAAATTAGCATTGTTTGAGTATGAGTTAAGCTGTGGCTTTGATTGGACAGATCAAGAGCAAGCTGCGATCGCTTATTTGGGGACTGTGATCGGAAATCTCCCACTAGAAACTGTGATCCACAATGGCAAACGGGAGCTAAAAGCAAAGCAATATGTGGGTGTGTTTTGTTTGGGCGATCGCACTGTACAAGTTTTGCCAAAAATGTATCGCTCGGATGATCTTGAAGACCAAAATCAGGAAGCAGTGCGAAATTTGCTATATATGCTGGAATATACCCACCAGTTAAGTGTCAAGCAATATTCATTGGCTGCTCTATCTCAGCAGGATCTAGATTGGTTTGAGATTTTGACAAGATTATTTGCAATTAATCTCTTGGAGGAGTGGCAAAGGGGCGCGTTTCGCAATTATCAATCGGTGAGCAATAATTTGCCTGTGTTAAAGGGGGAATAGAACTTAACCGAACAGTTGCGCCGTCCTGAACGCAAGCATTTATTCTCGGTCACATTTGATGAGTTTACGGCAGACAATCAACTAAATCGAGCTTTGCGCTATGTGGTAGAGCGACTGTATCAGTTAACTCGCAATATGAGTTGCAGCAATGGATGGAAGAAGTGACTTTGTTGACAAAAGTAAATATTGAGGATTTGCGGCTAATCCCAATTACGCGCTTGAATCAACGCTATGAGCCGCTTTTAAATTTGGCACGTTTGTTCTTAGAAAATGAAAGCATCCAGTTATCCAGTGGGAATTTCCATACTTTTGCTTTTGCTCTGGATATGAATAAGCTGTTTGAGGAGTTTGTGATCAGCTTTATCGATTGCCATCGTCGTGAAATTTTGCCCACAGAGTTACAGGATTGTGAATTGCTGTCACAGTCAGTGGGCGCGGTGCGTTATTTAGCTAAGACAAGTAATCAACTGCCAGTATTTCAACTGAAGCCCGATTTGGTGATGCGTCACAATGGAAAGTTCCCTTTGATTATCGATACGAAATATAAGCGGCTAAAGGAATGCGATCGCAAGTTGGGTGTTTCACAGGCAGATTTTTATCAAATGTATGCCTATGCTCAGCGCTACGATTGCCCGCATGTGTTACTGATTTATCCGCAAGTTGTAGGGATGTCGGAACTAAAAGCTGAGTTTGCGATCGAGGGCGGCACGATTACGGCGGCGACGATCGATCTTTGTGGCGATTTGAGCAAGCAGGAGGAGCGTGATAAGCTAATTGAAAGATTGAAACGACTTTTTGCAGATAGTCAAGGAGTGTGAAATGGAAATGCTCATCAAATACTCTCGCGGGGAAAGTTTGCCGACATTTCTTTTCTGACTTCGGCAATGTCTTCTTCGCTGATGTTAGCGCCACGCCACAAACCACGCAGGGATCTACGAGGCTTAGGTTTTATATTCAGTTCACGCTTAATTTCGGGGGTTACTTTTTCGATTAAGTTAATTTTATCTACAAGCGAAAGTTGCTTGGCTAGTTCTAAAACCTGCTCTAGGGTGACAACTTGAGGCATAAGTTTAAAGTTTTTGTAAGCTTTGATTTGTCTGGTTTGATTTTACTCTATCAGGCTGGGTGTGAGTTATCATGGCGGTTATTAGGCGCAAAATATACATTAAAATGTAATTCAGTATTGTTTAGGAGCATTTACTATGTTGCTGCAAGAACTTAAGGAACAGGCTTATAAGTTGTCAAAAGGCGATCGCCTCGATCTGATTGCGGCGCTAGTTCAGTCGTTGCAAAATCAAGTTGAGGTTGATGACTGGCAATATTTAGCAAAACAGAATCATCCTTGGCGAAAACAGTTATATGTTAAGGGTCAAAAACTGCTTGCTTCAACCGTTTGGCAAGATATGATAACTAATAGAATGTCGGTTAAAGAGGCTGCTGATAATTGGGATTTACCTTTAGATGCTATTGATGAGATTGTTCGCTATTGTGAAATCCATCAAGATTTGTTGAAGTTTGAGGCGGATGAGGAGCATTACCGTTTAGTAGCAAAAGGAGCCTCTTTTGAGCCTAAAATTGCTGCTTGATGAAGATTCTCATGTTGATTTAGAAATAGAAGCAAAATCACTAGCATCATATACTTCTTTTGGTGATGCGTTGAGTCTAAACACAGCACATGATATAGCTGTAGAGGCTGCGAATACTCAATACTTTAG
>JAYUSC010000036.1:0-2374 GCA_043755885.1 Pseudanabaena sp.
TACTCGTTGCCCTGTTAATTCATGCTCTCTCGTATCATGTAGCATCGCTCCCATAGTCGAGCAGCCTGATTATTACTGGCAAAAGCGAGATTTACTCAATACCAAAAAGCTGTTTCCTGAGTACAAAGATGTCCATTCTCAAGTGCTTCAAGATTGCATTGCTAGAATCAAGAAAACTTTTGATAGGTATATCAGCGCTGACAAAGCGGGTAAACGCTCTGGTAAGCCAAGATTTAAAGGTCGTGGCAGATACCATAGCTTTACCTATACTCAGATGCCACAGGATTGCATCAAAGGTAATCGGATCACCTTATCAAAGATTGGTGATGTCAAAATAATTTTGCATCGTCCTATTCCTGATGGTTTCAAAATAAAAACCGCTCAGATCATCAAGAATGCTGATGGTTGGTATGTGGTGCTGACATTGCAAGATGTCACAGTGCCAATAATCAGCCCTGATGTCAATCTTGATAATTCTGTCGGTATTGATATGGGACTGAAGGATTTCTTGATTACCAGTGATGGTGAAACTGTGCCAATCCCTCAGTTTGCTAGAAAAGCTGAACGGGATAAAAAGCTGCGAAATAAGGCTGTTTCTCGCAGGAAGAAAGGCAGCAACCGCAGACGTAAAGCGGTTAAACGCCTTGGCTTACATCATCAAAAAATAGCAAGGCAACGCAAAGATTTTCATTATAAATCTGCAAAGCAATTACTTGATAAGTATGATGTGATTGGCTTTGAAGATTTGAATGTTAAAGGTTTGGCTAGAACTAGGATGGCAAAGTCAATCTTAGATGCTGGTTGGAGTGAATTTCTGGATATTCTGGTTTGCAAAGCTGCAAATGCTGGCAAGTTGGCTATAGCTGTAAATCCAAATGGCACTACCCAAAACTGTTCTAATTGCGGTACTCACATCCCGAAAACTATTGCAGATCGTTGGCATAGTTGCCATGTTTGCGGACTAGAACTTGATCGGGATGTAAATGCCGCAATTAATGTCAAGAACATTGCTGTCGGGCGGACAGTGATTAAAGCTCAGCGTGTTTCCGATGCAATAGCAGGATTAGCTGAGAAGCCCACCCTATACTCGTCCGCGAGTTAGGGCTGGGAGTCGTCACCGCGAGTTTAACTAACTCAACTTTAAACGAAATCACAGTTAGCTCACTTCTTACCCTAATCACAATGTAACTTGCTAATTTGCTTGCCGCCTTTGGTATTACGTTACAGCTTTACCCCATAGACTACAATCTTAGATGAATTAAGAATTAAGCATCATGTTTCAACCCCAAGCCGCAATCATCGCTGACAGTAATAACTTAAAAGGCGATCGCATAACTACATTTGTGCTGACCTATCACCGCATGATTCACTCAGAATTCATGACTCATCGAATGCTCAGCAAAAATAGCAGCAGTAGTCGCGCCATTCCCGTCGAGAAGATGATCAAACTCGTCGAGAGTCAAGAAGTCTATCCATTGCATTGGGGCAAAAACCAAAAGGGAATGTCCGCCCAAACCGAAGTGACTGAAGCTGAAATCGAAGCGGCAGCAGCAGTGTGGCAAGAAGCCAGATTTGATGCGATCCGTCATGCGCGGCGACTGATAGAAATTGGCATTCACAAACAAGTTGTCAATCGCCTTTTAGAACCATTCTCCACAATTACCGTAATTTGTTCGGGAACGGAATATGCAAACTTTTTTGAACAGCGCTGTCATCCTGATGCACAGCCAGAAATCCAATCTCTAGCGAATAAAATGAAAGTTGCCTATGATGCTAGTCAGCCGCAGCAACTAGCACAAGGTGAATGGCACTTACCACTAATCAAGCAAGAAGATATTGACGAACTTAGTGATATGAATGAATTGGTCAAAGTTGCGGTGGGACGCTGCGCTAGAGTTAGCTATCTCAATCATGATGGTGTGCGTAGTCTTGCCGATGATGTGAAACTGCACGATCGCCTATTAACATCTAAACCTGCTCATCTATCACCCTTTGAGCATGTCGCGATCGCACTTTCTAATTCTGAGAAACGCGCAAACTTCACTGGATTCCAAGCCTATCGATTTGATCTAGAACGTAAACCAAGTTTTAGTGGCGCGGCAAAGTCGCGCCACTAAAACTTGGTTTTTTATTAAAAAATTAATGTCTCGCACTAAATCTACCAAACAAGGATTTGCTCAATCGCAGTCTCCGATCATTTTAAGCGCTTGTTTAATTGTCAAAAACGAAGAACAGCGCTTACCGCAATGCTTAGAGAGTCTGCGATCGCATGTTGATGAAATTATCGTCGTCGATACAGGCTCTAGCGATCGCACTATGGCGATCGCCAAGAAATATCAGGCGCGAGTATTTAATTTTGCTTGGTGTGATGATT
>JAYUSC010000037.1:0-5460 GCA_043755885.1 Pseudanabaena sp.
TCAGCCTGAGACCATGATTTTTGAGAATCTTAATCGTCCTGCACCTTTAAATGGGCTTGTGCCATCGTTGGTATATGTGCGGGATGCTGAAGCCGAAATCGTCGAGATCGGTCAGCGGGCGATTAATCAGCCAGCCCAGCCTTGCACCATTATCTTGATATTCCTGCATCTTTGCCTGAGTCATCTTGAGGCTATCGCTCGGAGACATCAGCTCAATTACAAAATCTGGGCAAATTGGGGCAAACTTTGCGCGTTTTTCTGATGTTAAGGCTTGCCAACGTTCTTTTAAAATCCATGAGGCATCGGGAGAGCGATCGCAGCCACTAGGAAGTTTAAAGCCGCCTGAAGAGTCAAAGACAATACCCAATTTAGTACGGCGGTTCCAAAATACTAGATCGGCATTTAAGTCTGAGTTCCGTGAACTTGTTTCACTACCTGCTGGAGCCATAATCGTCATATCTCCTTGCGCGTTGCGCTCAAACCTAAGGTCACTATTTTTGCGACAAAGCTGAAAAAACTGCTCATCGGTGAGATCAATTACAGAATCTAGGCTGATCGTTAAAGCGTTCATTTTTTTGATTTCTCGCTAACCACGGCTGACTTATTCATTGTATAGCGATCACTAAAAACAAAAAAGGCGGCGCAAAGCGCCGCCTTTTATTTACAGCAATTTCCGATCAAACGAACCACAAGAAATTTTTTAAAAGTGTTGCAAAGCAACACTTTTATAAAATTTCTTGGTTCGGGTTTGAGCGCAAAGCGCTGTAAGTAAAGAAGCATCGCTTCTGACTTTTAAATTGTGGAAATTTCTTTTTCTTTTTCAGCAGTGACCTTATCGATATTTTTAACGAACTTGTCCGTTAACTTATCTACTTGTTCTTGTTGACTTTTAGAATCATCTTCAGAAATTTCTTTGGCTTTTTCTAGCTTACGAAACGTATCGATCGCATCACGACGCACATTCCGAATTGCAACTTTGCCTTCCTCGGCAAGTTTAGAAACCATTTTTACCAGCTCTTTACGGCGATCGGTCGTTAATGGAGGAATATTTAGACGAATACTGATGCCATCATTGTTTGGGGTTAGTCCAATATCTGACTCAGAGATCGCCTTCTCGATCGCCCGCATCGTCGAACGATCAAAAGGCTGAATCATCAAGGTCGTCGCATCAGGCGAAGAAATATTTGCTAGCGCTTTTAGATTTGTCTCCGCACCATAATATTCCACCGTAATTCGATCCAATAGCGAAGCATTAGCACGCCCCGTTCGCACACTATTAAAATTGTGCTGGGTCGCTTCTACAGCTTTCTGCATTCGCGCCTCAACATCAGTTAATTTCACAAGAGCCTCCAACATAAGTACCAATCGATTCTCCCATGATGACGCGACGAATGTTACCTGTAACACCGAGATCGAACACAATAATTGGAATACCATTTTCTTTGCATAACGCAAAGGCTGTGGCATCCATCACTCGTAAATCATGGATCAGCGCATGGTCGAAAGTAACATTTTGAAAACGTTTTGCATCAGGATTTTTCTTAGGGTCACTGTCATAAATGCCGTCAACCTTAGTAGCTTTCAGGATTACTTCAGCATTAATCTCAGCGCCACGTAAAGCCGCCGTCGTATCTGTGGTGAAATAAGGATTGCCTGAACCTGCGCCAAAAATAACCACCCGATTGTTTTCAAGGTGGCGAATGGCGCGGCGGCGGATATATGGCTCAGCGATCTCTTGCATGGCGATCGCTGACATTACTCTTGTCTGGATCGGTTCCTCCAAATGTTCAAAAGCATCTTGCAAAGTCAGTGCGTTCATAACAGTAGCGATCATGCCAATGTAATCAGCCGTGGCTCGCTCCATGCCTTTGTCAGCACCATTAATACCGCGAAAAATATTGCCGCCACCAACGACGATCGCTACCTCAGTCCCATCTTTAACAATTTCGGCAATTTGGAGGGCAATATCTTGGACGACAGCAGGATCGATACCAAAACTGCGATCGCCCATCAGCGCTTCGCCACTGAGTTTTAATAAAATGCGTTTATATTTTGGGATTTCGGGTTTTGTAGTTACGTTCATGTTTCATTCCTAACTGATTATTTTTTAGCGCGATCGCTGTTTATGGTTTGCTCTCTACTAGACAAGACGTACCTACATACCATTTCAGTTTCTACGGTAAATGGCTCAACTTTGACTAACTGTGCTAATCAGTTGCATACTCTGGATTGCGATCGGGTTCTTGCTCGACTGGTTGCAGAGAAGCATTGGAGAAATCTGTACAGTTCAAATTTGCACCATTTAGATTGGTTCTTAGTAAAAATGCGCCTTTAAAATTAGCTTTATAGCAATTGGATTTACTAAGATTTGCACCATCTAGACAAGCTCGATCTAACTGAGCATCAACCAGAAATGCGCCATTGAGATCGGCTTCTTTTAGATTTGCATCATTAAGATTTGCATTACTTAGGTTTGCCCCACTTAGATCAGCTTTTGCCAATAAGGCGTCACTGAGATTGGCTGCATACAAATTCGCATGGGAAAGATCACATGCAGACAAATTTGCATGGCTAAGATTAGCTTCACTAAAACTTGCTCCACTTAAATTAGCGCCTTCAAGATTAGCTCCATTTAGTTTTGCCCCATCTAAGTTGGCTCCTTTCAAAAATGCTTCTGCGAGATTAGCTCCCTCTAGGTTGGCTCCGACTAGCGACACACAACTTAGATTGGCTCCCGTCAAGTCAGAGTTGGCAAGACTCACTGCATTGAGATTTGCGCCAGTTAGGTCTGCATCTCTTAGATTCGCTCGCTCCAACCTAGCGCCATGCAAATCAGCCTTAATCAGACTAGCACCATTTAGATCCGCATCACAGAGATTTGCATCACTAAGGCTAGCGCGATATAGGACGGTTGTACTTAGCTTTGCACCATACAAATTTGCTTCATTTAAAGTGGCGCAGGATAGGTTCGCTTCGCTTAGATTTGCCCTAGCCAGATCGATCGCAGTCAAACCCATACCACTGAGATGTTCACGACTGAGATCGACATCACTAAAATCTCGAAAGCCTTGGTTATAGCGATCTACTAGTTCTCTAGCTTTCATGTTATTTGTCCGTCGGCAAAATTGCGCCTGTCATATTTGCGCCATCCAAATTCGTCCACAACATAAAAGCACCTCTTAAGTTTGTCCACAACATAAAAGCTCCTTTCAGGTTTGCGCCTGTTAAGCTGGCTCTAGTCAGGTTAGCCCGATTGAGATTAGCTCGATTTAAACTAGCTCCGTTTAGTACTGCTTCATCGAGATTTGCACCAGTCAAATTAGCTTCGTTTAAAATTGCATTATGTAAATTGGTGCGTATTAAGTAAGCTCCGCGTAGATCCACATTACTTAAATCGGCTCCGCTTAAATTTGCGCCCATCAAATTTGCGCCACTGAGATTGGAGCCACTGAGATTGGCATTAGAAAGATTAACCCCGTTCAGGTTTGCGCCACTGAGGTTAGACTTCATCAAAAACGCGCCCGTGAGATTTGTCCAACTCAAATCTGCTTCGGTGAGGTTTGCTTCGTTTAAATTTGCCCAACTTAGATCAGAGCCAACTAAATTAGCTTTTTCTAAGTTTGCACCCAGTAAATTTGCCCAGCCCAAGTTAGCGCGGCTAAGGGAACCACTACTTAAATTTGCATGAACTAGATCGACGGCATTGAGATTGGTGGCATTTAAGATTGCGCCACTAAGGTCAACACCATGTAATTCTGCACCCGTGAGATTGGCTTCCGTCAAGTCAACGTTCATCAAGCAAGCTTGACTAAGATTTGCCCCACTGAGATTTGCCTTGATCATCAGTGCGCCTGTGAAGTCAGAGTCACTGAGATCGGCTCCGAGTAAATTTGACTCAATAAAAAATGCGCCATTCAGTTTGGCTCGGCTGAGATTTGCGCCATTGAGACAGGCTCCTGTGAGGGTGGCAAGACTGAGATCGGCGTTAATCAAAGACGCGCTAGTTAAATTTGCCGAATTAAGATTGGCGGCAACTAGATAAGCCTCATTGAGACAAGCTCTTTGCAGATCGGCTCTGATTAAAAATGCTGATGTGAGATTTGCTTCGGTTAAATTTGCTTCAGCGAGATTGGCTCGGTTGAGATCAGCTCGATGGAGAAATGCGCCTGTGAGGTTCGCTTTGGCAAGCATCGCATCTGCAAGTTTGGCGTTACTCAGATTCACGCGCTTGAGATCTGCTCCCTTGAGGTTGACTCCTTCTAGGCTCGATTTGGTAAGATTTGCTTTGGTAAAGTCGGTAAGATTCACGCCTGCCTCATTTTGATTCGTTGTACTCGTTACGGCTCAAGAAGATTTTTAGAAATTAGTAAGGTGGGTAATGTCCACGCTACTTCCCGCTTGGTAAGTTCTCCTTGATTTGGCTTGACAAGTTGGCTGCGTCTCAATTTTTATAAATTACTGCCGCAAAGCTCCGTAATTTATAACTTCTACAAATAGAATATTCTTGTAAAGTAGGACGTTTTGCGTCGTGCTTTATAACTTCTATAAATAGAATACATGAGGAAAATGAAGATGAGATCGCCTTGCAATATTTGGCTTAGACACTCAAGTTGCGATTAAGGTTTCTATAACGAATGACAAATACAGATTTACAAGAAGTTATTGTGACTGCCTCAGATCGGTTTTTAGGTAAGGTTTATTTAGTTGGTGCGGGACCTGGTGATGCAGGATTGATCACACTTAAAGGTAAGGCTTTGCTAGAAATTTGTGATGTGGTGCTTTATGACGCTTTGGTGAGCGATGAAATTTTGGCGATGGTTAACCCGATCGCAGAGAAAATTCATGCAGGGAAGCGACGCGGACATCATTCGCTATTGCAGGAGGAGACTACGCAGTTATTGATCGAGAAGGCGCAAAGTCATGCGATCGTTGTCCGATTAAAAGGTGGCGATCCGTTTATTTTTGGGCGTGGCGGTGAAGAGATGGCGGATTTGCGATCGGCGGGGATTGTGGTTGAGGTTGTCCCCGGAATTACGTCAGGGATTGCGGCTCCAGCCTACGCGGGGATTCCGCTGACCCATCGCGATTTTAGTTCGTCGGTAATTTTTGTGACGGGGCATGAGTCGGCGGGTAAATATCGACCACAGATCAATTGGACTGCGATCGCAGAGGCTGCTGAGACGATTGTGGTGTACATGGGATTACACAATTTAGGTGAAATTGTTCCGAAATTAATCGCGGCGGGCTTACCTGAATCTACGCCCGTGGCTTTAATTCGTCAAGGAACACGCACCGATCAGTCAGAATTAATTGGTTGTCTGGGTAATATTGTTAAACTTGTGCAAGAAAGCAACTTCGCCCCACCTGCGATCGCAGTCATTGGTAATATTGTAAACTTTCGAGATATCTAACATAATTAAAAAACCAGAGCCAAAATGTGTACCGCCCGCTACGCGGGCG
>JAYUSC010000038.1:0-2364 GCA_043755885.1 Pseudanabaena sp.
CTTTGGGTTTTATATTTAATTGCACCTAGCTACTTATTAAAATCAATATGCGATCGCAAGATCATCTTATTTTTTGAAAAACTGTACAAGCGATCGCTATAGAATTAGCTTTGTAACTCACGGATATATTTGCGGAATCAACGTGAACCCTGCTAGAACAATTTGTCTTGGCTTTGTGGCTGTTATATCGATTGGAACATTTTTACTAATGCTGCCAATATCATCTAGTAACGGCACATGGTCAGATCTGATCACCGCTTTATTTTCATCTACCTCAGCCGTATGTGTAACGGGTTTATCTGTGGTTGATGTCGGTAAATTTTATTCATTTTGGGGACAGCTTTTCCTGACATTGTTAGTCCAAATTGGCGGTTTGGGCTATATGACCGCAACTACCGTCCTCCTATTACTGATCGGACGTAAATTTAGCCTGCGTGACAAAGTGACTTTGCAGTCTGCTTTGGATACCAATGGTATTCGTGGCGGCGTGCAATTAGTTAAGTCAATTATTGCTGTGACGCTGCTCTTTGAGCTGACTGGTGTATTTGCGCTGATTCCTATATTTAGCCAAAAAATGAGCTTTGCTGATAGCGTTTGGCAAGCCATTTTTCATAGCGTTAATGCCTTTAATAATGCTGGTTTTAGCCTATTCAGCGATAATTTGATGGGCTATGTGAATACGCCGATGGTCAGCATCATTATCGGCTTACTGATTATTTTTGGTGGTATTGGTTATCAAGTAATTCTGGAGGGCTATCTGTGGTTAAAAACAAAATTTTCGCGCGATCGCGATTATATTTCCTTTAGCTTAACCTTCTGCGTAGCCACCAGTACCACGATCGCATTGCTCTTATTTGGCACGATATTTTTCTGGCTTACCGAATTTAACAATAATGATACTTTGGGCAACCTATCCCTTTTTGATCAGATCGTCGGGGCTTGGTTTCAGTCAGTAACTACGCGCACGGCGGGCTTCAACACGATTGACAATGGCAAAATGACTGTGACTGGGCTATTTATCACGATCGCACTGATGTTCATTGGTGCAAGCCCTGGAGGCACGGGCGGCGGCATCAAAACCACAACGGCGAGGATTTTGGCTAGTTGTACTGGCGCAGCCTTGCAAGGGCGAGATCAAATCAATCTGTATAAGCTGCAAGTGCCACAAGGGCTGATCTTAAAAGCAGTTGGCGTGGCTGTGGGTTCATTATTTACGGTGATTTGTTCAACAGGCTTGCTATCCTTAACCGATCGCAATATTGGTTTTATAAATATCCTGTTTGAAGCAACTTCAGCTTTTGGCACAGTTGGCTTATCGACGGGGATTACCGCCGCGCTCTCGTCCTCAGGTCGCCTCGTGATCATTGCCACCATGTATATCGGTCGAGTTGGAGTATTACTACTGATGGCTGCTATTTTCACTGATACCCGTCATAGTCTGATTAAATATCCTCAAGAGTCGATGCTAGTTGGTTGAGTTGTCAAAAGCATTGCGTAGCAATGCTTTTGGCAATATATAAAGTTAAATCACTATAAGAAATATAGGAAAATTTTGTGGATATATCTTCTTTAAGTTTTTTTCGCAGTTTGCGCCCTGAGAATAAGCAATTTGCCGTGATTGGCTTAGGACGATTTGGACGAGCAGTATGCTCTACCCTTGATCGATTGGGGCATGAAGTCTTAGCTGCTGACAAAGATGAAGAGAGTGTCAGTCATGTCCGAGCCAATAACCTAGCAGCGCATTGTATCCAATTAGATTCCACTAATCTACTCGCGCTTAAAGAATCTGGCATTCTCGAAATTGATACGGTGATTGTGGCGATCGGCAATTTTTTAGAAGAGAGTATCATCACGACATTGAATGTAAAAGAAGCAGGAGTAAAGCATGTGGTTGCTAAAGCTTCATCAGAAATACATGGCACATTGCTCAAAAAAGTTGGCGCAGATCTAGTCGTTTATCCTGAAGCGGAAATGGGAAGAGCGTTAGCGCGATCGCTAACTCAGCGAGGCATTTTAGAGCGCTTTGAGCTTGATCCAGACAATAGTATTGTCGAAGTGATGGTTCCTGAAGAGTTTGATGGCAAAACAATTCTAGAATTAAAGCTGCGTGGTCACTATGGCGTAAATGTGATTGCTGTCAGCCATAATCAAAAGTTTGAGATTAACCCTGATCCCAATCAAAAGCTATCTAAAGGCTCGGCGATCGTCGTGATTGGCAGCAACAAAAATATTAGTCGTCTGCCAATATCCTGTGATTTGTTTAATAACGATGGAACTTCCGTAACAACTCAGTTACCATTACATCAATCATCAGAAGTCAAACTCAATTAAAATAACACCAAAAACTTAGAGGCGGCGCAATGC
>JAYUSC010000039.1:0-2360 GCA_043755885.1 Pseudanabaena sp.
CAACATTTTTGGGTTTTATTATTTCTTGCAAGTCCCTTAGAGAATTACGCAAATTGGATAGTTCTCTAAATCTGTAAATATGTAGTATCATCCATCCAAATAATTTGCATAGCTAGACTTGCCGCTAGCCTAACAAGATGTTTAGCAGTTTGTAACGATAAGTTACGATACAGTGCTAGAGTTGAATTCAAATTAGTCTAGAAGCCTCAAGAGTGCTATCCGAAGTTCTTGAGTTAAGCTAAAAAGTGTGTTGAGTCCCATCTTTGCTCATGGGTGGGCGATCGCTGAAGCAAACGTTCAGTCGTGAGGAGTATTCCCTACCTGTGGCAACAAATCCAATCAATCTAGGTAAGTCAGATTTGTCCAACGAGTCTTCAAAGCCCAAAGTAGCTTCAGTCAGGCGTAAATGGACACTTTTTGTAGTGTTATTTGTGGCGCTGTTGTCGGGAGGGCTAGGTGCAGGCTTAGCATTTGTATTAAGTAGTAGACCTTTTCAGCAGCGACAACTATCGGCTGATGAGGCAGCAGTATTTAATCGTAATTCCGATGGCATGACCTCTGCGATCGCAGGTGTGCCGACGCTGACCCGTCCTGTAAATATTTTGGTACTCGGTACGATCATTCTTACTTCCGATCTGCCCGATGCTCAGTCCAAACCCAAAGGCAAATATTTGGCTGAGGTTGACGACAACCTCAACGGCATGAGTGACGCAATGTTACTGATCCGTTTTGATCCTGCGACTCAAAAAGTTGCGGTTCTGTCTATTCCTCGTGATACTCGTGTTGACGTTCAAGGTGTAGGCAAGACCAAGATTAATTTTGCCAACTATGCAGGTGGCGCACCCCTATCAGCCCAAACCGTTAGTCAAGTATTAGGTGACATACCAATTGATCGTTATGTCCGATTCAATGTTAATGGTTTTGGTAAGTTGATCGATGCCCTTGGCGGTGTTGATGTGTATGTGCCGAAAAAGATGAAATATCAAGATGATAGCCAACATCTGTATATCAACCTCAATGCGGGTCAGCAAAAGTTAAACGGTAGCAAATCTATCCAATACATGCGCTATCGTCACGATGATCTAGGAGATATTGGTCGAGTACAACGTCAGCAAGCATTTTTTCGTGCGTTTATCGATCAGAAACTAAAGCCCCAAGCCATCACTAAGTTCACCGAAATCCTTGCCATTGTCAAGGACAATATTGACACAAATTTATCCGTCGAAGAAATCCTTGCTCTTGCTGGCTATACCTCCAAGATCGATCGCAAAAACATCCAGATGCATATGGCTCCTGGGCGGTTTAGTAACCCTGGCGAGTTTGATAGCCTCAGCTACTGGATTTTAGATAATCGACGGCTTGCCAAAATCATGAGTCAAAGCTTTGGGAGCATGAAGAAAGCAGATCCAAGTATTGAGGAAAGCACCACTCAAAATCTGAGGATTGCAATCCAAGATAGTATGTCTCAACCTGAAGGCTCCAAGAAAGCCACAACCGTTCTCTCTAAGGCTGGATATGCTCAAGTATTCCCTGCTAGCGATCGCTGGACAAAGCCTCTTGCTAAAACCGTGATAGTTGCTCAAAATGGCGATCGCGAAACTGCCGAGAAATTGCGAGAAGCTCTGGGTATTGGTGAAGTGGTAATCGAGTCAACGGGTGACATCGAGTCAGATATCACGGTTCGGGTCGGTAAAGACTGGCTGGAAACCAATAATATTCCCCTTAAGCCTGTTAAACCTACACAAACCAAACAGCGTTAAAAAAAGAGAGAAGGCTTTGCCTTCTCTCTTTTTTTAACGCTGTTTTTCCTTTCGATTGAAAACTTCTAAGGTTTGGCGACTAAACTCCCGTAGATTTACGACTCCATCTTCCATTGGGGTCTTATCGCCAAAGAATTGCCAATTTTCCACCGTTGAAAATCGCCAACATTCACCTATATGGTCATGTCCACTTGCCTCAATACCGATCGCCCTCAAGTCGCCATCAACAGGATCTTCATATAGTCGGATTTGAAGGAGAATACTGCGAACTTTGAGCCGCCAGCTTACCCCTGGGAAATGGAAGCCAACATCAATCGAGTCTGGATCAAGTAATCTGCGTGTATCAGAATTATTCAGCCAAGGTTTTAAGTCAGAACGAGCCGCAGGGTAAATAGCTTTAAACAAATTAACAATCGTGGCAATTTTTGTCGCTACTTCGACATTTCTAGCTTGTTCGGCTGCATTCACGAGCAAAAACCTCAACTAAAACTAAAAAATAAAGCTTGACTAGCTTTTGGTAGCTAATTCTAGCATTTAGGAATGAGAATTAAATAACCTGTGCATATAAAACCCAAAATTGGTTCGGCGGGCGAAGCCCGC
>JAYUSC010000040.1:0-2360 GCA_043755885.1 Pseudanabaena sp.
TAATTTTATTGCTTGGCTTCTAGTTCCTCGATCCGCTTCTCTAATTTGCGAACTGTGCGAAGTAAATCAGGAAGTTGACGCTCAGCGATCACGATCCGCTTCCAGTCTTTTTCAGGAACGACGGGATAGCCCATCATCGTCACACCTGCGGGAACATCGCTAGGAATACCTGACTTTGCGCCAATGATTGCGCCATCACCAATGTGAATGTGATTAGCAGCGCCGACCTGTCCTGCCATGACGACATGATGCCCAAGGGTGACACCACCCGCTAAGCCCACCTGTGAAGCAAGTACGGAATGCGCTCCAACTTCCACTCCATGACCAATTTGGACAAAGTTATCCAGTTTTGCCCCTTTATGAATAATCGTTACACCAACGGCAGGACGATCGACAGCACAGGAGCAGCCCATTTCCACATTATCTTCAATGATCACATGTCCGATTTGGGGAACCTTGTACCATGTGCCATTCGGGGAAATCTCAAAGCCAAAGCCATCGCCGCCTAAAACTGTGCTGGGATGGAACAGACAATTTGCGCCGATTTGAGTGCGATCGCTAATTACACAATTGGCATGAATGGTCGTATTCACGCCAATCTCAACATCGTTATAAATGGTGACATGGGGATAAATCGTGACATTATCGCCAATTTTGACGCGATCGCTAATGACGACATAGGGTGCGATCGCCACATTACGACCTAACTGAACGCCTTCACCCAAAATCGCCGTGGCATGAATGCCAACGGGCGGCGTGGGCGGTTGATAAAACTTTTCGAGAACCTTCGCAAACAAGATGCGGGGATGGGCGGTACGAATACAGGACAAGGTTGACGGAGTTTTAAGATCAAGGATTACAGCACTAGCTTGGGTATCCTTGAGACGGGCGACAAATTTTGATGAAGACACAAAGGTGATCTCTCCAGATTGCGCCTTATCGATCGCCGCAACACCCGTAATGATCGGATCACTCCCATCCGATTCAAATCGACAATCGGGCAATGCGACAACAAGCTCAGCAGCGAGTTCGGAGAGTTTGAAAGAAATATTTTGTGTCATAGGTCTGATGTCATATTGAATGGTTGCTTAAACTAACTTCTCAGTGTTGCTTGGAATTTCTCTTCGAGTAAATCGCGGACTTTCTGATGAATGGGATTAATATCTGCCTCGGTCAAAGTGCGATCGCAAGCTCGATAAACTAGTCTAAAAGCGAGACTGCGAGAACCTTCAGGCACACCCTTACCAATATATTGATCGAAGAGGGTCACCGAATCTAGCAACTCGCTGCCCACATGGGTAATCGATCGCTGGATATCGGCAACTGTGAACTTCAGTGGGGCAAAAAAGGCAATATCGCGATCGCTACTGGGATAAGTAGAAAAAGGATGGAAAGTGGGAATCGACTTTTGCATCATCGCATCCAGCAAGGTATAGAAATCTAGCTCGAAGGCATAAATCTCATCGGGGAGTTCTTTCTCGGCGCGTAACTGGGGATGTAACTGACCAAATGTGCCGAGGCGCTCACCTGCAATCCATAGCGACGCAGTGCGACCGGGATGTAGACGCAGATCCTTTTGATCGGGTTGATACTCGACGGTGACGCAGAGATTATGGAAGACAGAATCTAGCAAACCTTTGGCTTCGTAGAAGTTCATCGGCTTAGATTCATGCTGCCAAGTACCAACAGTTGGGTCGCCGCCGAATATACCTGCAATGCGATCGGTTTCATCACTACCAGCCTCATCGAGCCAGAACACGCGACCGATTTCAAATCCATTCAGGATTCCATTGCCCTGATTGATATTGAAAGCACAGGACTCAATCAAACTAGTGATTAAATCACCGCGCAAAGCTCCATATTCGATCGCCACAGGATTATTGATTGTCACCTGATTCGCTCCTGTGGGGCTGCATAGGGACATATGCATGACTTCGTTCAAGCCCACCGCACGGAAGGCGGCTCGAATCATCCGACCACCTTCTTGATCGGCGGAAAGGAATCCAAACTCAGTTCTTGCAGGTAAAGTTTCTACAAATTTATCGTAGCCATAGATGCGGGCAATTTCTTCCACTAAGTCGATTTCGCGCTCAATGTCGGCATAGCGATAGGGAGGTACGGTCACTTGCCATGTGGCATAGCTACCTTCTGCGATCGGTTGCTTGGTTAGCTCAAAGGACAGTACTTTGAGCGTTTGTTCGACTTCAGCTTCAGAGAGTAAAGCTAATGCATCATCATCTTCGCGATCAACTTCACCAAGCACTTGCCAAACTTTGGTCAAGCGCAAATCAATCACCCGAACTTCTTTGGAACGCGCATCGACAATGCTCTGCTCAACAACTTCACCGCCAGCCATCTCG
>JAYUSC010000041.1:0-5448 GCA_043755885.1 Pseudanabaena sp.
CCTTAGACAAAATAAAAGTCTATTCTCTGGCTTCCATTCCGCAAGCTCTGCGAAAGTGGCTAATTTAGTCTTAATCTGACTCACCTTATGCAGATAGAATTCCTGCGATAGCTGCGGTTTAGGACTCAGCTATCACAGGATGTGAATTTTTCAGGTAGCGGTAAATCCCCCCGTGATTGTCTTGCCTTGCTCAGAAAGTTTCAAGATTTTTTGCCAATGTGCCTCAGAGATGGGGACGACTGAGAGGCGGCTGATGCGGATCAGGTCACAGCCTTCAAAATCAGGATCTTGTTTGATTTGAGCGAGAGTGACAGGCTGAGATAGCGATCGCAATGCTTGGACATCAAATACGGCTCGCTTCGGATCATTTAACTTCGGGTCGATATAGGGCTGACTGATAATCTCAGCAATCCCCACAGCGCGGCGCTCATCACCCGTGTGATAGATCAATGCTAAATCATTCGGTTGAGCAGTGCGGATATATTTGAGCGCCAGATTATTATTTACGCCATCCCAAATCGTTTTGCGATCGCGCTCTAGATCGGCATAGGAATACACATCGGGTTCGCTTTTGAGTAACCAGTAAGCCATTTTTAAAGATATTTGCAACAATCACAGTATAGCGATCATGATCAAAGTGTAGTGATCAGAACACAAGTGAAATCCTTGTAGCTTATAATCGTTAATGCCCCACGCACCTAGTAAATCAGACAACTTTTGTTGAAAGCTTTACTTTGCGTTATATATTTTTTGATAGCAACGAAATAATTCGATGGAAATGAGTCGCGTGAATACAAGTCAGTCTAATCAGTCTGGTACTAATAATCTTGTCCAAGGGCCATATTGGCTAGTAGAAGAGCGAGATGCCTGTGGGGTGGGGTTTATTGCTGACAAGGAAGGTCGGGCAAGCCATAAGATTATTAGCAACTCTCTGAAAGCTTTGACTTGTATGGAGCATCGCGGCGGCTGTAGCGCTGACCAAGATTCAGGCGATGGCGCGGGTTTGATGACGGCAATTCCTTGGGGCTTATTACAAAAAGAATTTGCAGACTTGAGGATTGATCCTGAGCATTCGGCTTTGGGGATGTTTTTCTTGCCACAGGATTGCGATCGCGCCGCTGAATGTCGTGAAATCACCGCCAGAATTGCCAAGAAAGAAGGACTAGAACTGCTGCGATGGCGGGTTGTGCCTGTACAGCCAGAAGTATTGGGCGTACAAGCTAGGGAAAACCAACCACATATCGAGCAAGCGATTTTCGTTGCTGACGCGAATCATCAAAATCTTGACCAGATCGAACGAGCGATTTATATCACCCGTCGTCGGATTAAACTGGAAGCCAAAAAGCTGGCTCCTGATCTCCCTAGTGATTTTTACGTTCCATCTTTTTCTAACGCAACCGTAATTTATAAAGGCATGGTGCGATCGGCGGTATTAGATACTTTTTATGAAGATCTGCAAAATCCTGATTATGTATCGCCTTACGCCATCTATCACCGTCGCTTTAGCACCAATACTTTACCGAAATGGCCCCTCGCTCAACCGATGCGGTTCCTTGGTCACAATGGCGAAATTAATACTTTGCAAGGGAATACGAACTGGTTTCTCGCTCGTCAAGGCGATCTCGCGCATCCTAATTGGGTAGACGCAACAGGCGATCGCCTCAAGGATTTACTGCCAATTCTCAAACCAAATGAGAGCGATTCGGCAACCCTCGATCATGTTTTTGAATTGCTAATTGAGACTGGGCATAGTCCGCTTGAAGCAATGATGATCCTTGTGCCAGAGGCTTATGAGAATCAACCAGATTTAAGCGATCGCCCTGAAATCGTCGATTTCTATGAGTACTACAGCGGTTTACAAGAAGCATGGGATGGTCCCGCGCTGTTAGCCTTCAGCGATGGCAAAATTGTCGCGGCGGCCCTCGATCGCAATGGATTGCGCCCTGCTCGTTACATGATTACCAAGGATGGCATGGTGATCGTTAGCTCTGAGGCGGGAACTGTGGATATTCCTGAATCAGAAATTATCGAAAAAGGTCGCCTTGGTCCTGGACAGACGATCGCAGTTGATTTGCAGACCCATGAGATTCTGCATAACTGGGAAATTAAGGAACGGGTTGCCAAAGCACATCCCTATGGCGAATGGATTAAACAATATCGTAAGAATCTAGAAATCAAGCCTTTTGCGGAAGCGCCAACTCTCAATGAGCAGAAGGTTCTCACCTATCAGACTGCTTTCGGCTATACCCTCGAAGATGTGGAAATGGTGATCGAGGCGATGGCTCAAGATGGTAAAGAGCCAGTATTTTGTATGGGAGATGATGCGCCACTTGCTTTCCTGTCGCAGCGCCCACATCTACTCTACGATTACTTTAAGCAACGTTTCGCGCAGGTAACAAATCCACCGATCGATCCCTTGCGTGAGGGAACGGTGATGTCTCTGTCGATGTTCTTGGGAGAAAGAGCGAATTTGCTGCTCGCAACTCCAGAAGCAGCGCATCAGATTAAGATTAAAAGTCCCGTTATTAATGAAGCAGAACTTGAGAATCTCCAGACATTAGGTTTTGCCTCTACGAAATTAGAGATGTTGTTTGCGATCGCAGCAGGAACTAATGGGCTGAAAGATGCGATCGCAAAGCTTAGTGATGCCGCCGTAGCCGCAGTTCGCAACGGCACAAAACTTCTGATTTTAAGCGATCGCAATCTGGGTGCTGAGAATGCATATATTCCGCCGTTGCTAGCCGTGGGCGCAGTCCATCACCGTCTCTGTGCCGAAGGGATGCGGATGAAAGCTTCGATCATTGTCGAAACAGCGCAATGTTGGAGTACCCATCATTTTGCTTGCTTGATTGGCTATGGAGCCAGTGCCATCTGTCCTTATCTCGCCTTTGAAACCACGCGCCATTGGTGGGGTAAAGCGAAGACGCAAATGCAGATGCGGCAGGGCAAAATCAAGGCTCTGACAATTGTTCAAGTTCAAGACAGCTATCGCGCCGCCGTTGAAGGTGGCTTGTTAAAGATTCTCTCGAAGATGGGAATTTCGTTACTATCTAGTTATAGTGGCGCTCAAATTTTTGAAGCGATCGGCATTGGGGCTGAAGTAATTAGCAATTGCTTTAAGGGAACAGTTTCTCGCGTTGGCGGTGTCAATTTCGCGGATATTGCTTCCGAATTACTCAGCTTCCATTCCCAAGCCTTTCCTGAATTGCAAATCAAGAAGCTAGAAAATTATGGCTTTGTGCAGTATCGCCCCACAGGTGAATATCATATCAATAGCCCTGAAATGGCAAAGGCTCTCCATAAAGCCGTCGCTGGTGATGGCTATGACCATTACGAAGTCTATCGCACGCAATTACAAAATCGCACACCAACGGCTCTACGTGATTTACTAGAATTTAAGAGCGATCGCTCTAGCATTCCGATCGAAGAAGTAGAAGATGTCTCAAAAATCCTCAAACGCTTCTGTACTGGCGCAATGTCGCTCGGAGCATTGAGTCGCGAAGCCCATGAAGTCCTTGCGATCGCCATGAATCGTGTCGGTGGTAAATCCAATTGTGGTGAAGGCGGCGAAGATCCAATCCGCTATTTACCAATTAATGATGTGGATGAAAATGGAATTTCGGCATCTTTCCCACATCTTAAAGGATTAAAGAATGGCGACACAGCGAACTCGGCAATCAAACAGATTGCATCGGGACGTTTTGGTGTCACGCCTTCCTATCTAGTCAGTTCCAATCAACTAGAAATCAAGATGGCTCAAGGCGCGAAACCTGGGGAAGGCGGACAGTTGCCAGGACCTAAGGTTAGCAGCTACATCGCCATGCTCCGAAATTCCAAAGCTGGAGTCTCGCTGATTTCACCGCCTCCGCACCACGACATCTATTCGATCGAAGACCTCGCACAGCTAATCTTCGATTTGCATCAAATCAATCCCACTGCCAAGGTTTCAGTAAAATTAGTATCCGAAATTGGCATTGGCACGATCGCAGCGGGTGTTGCCAAAGCCAATGCTGACATCATCCAAATTTCTGGCTACGATGGCGGTACGGGCGCTTCACCATTGAGTTCAATTAAGCACGCTGGCTCACCTTGGGAGCTAGGTTTAGCAGAAGTTCATACCGTTCTCATGGGTAACAAATTGCGCGATCGCGTCCTCCTCCGAGTTGATGGCGGCTTCAAAACTGGATGGGACGTTGCGATCGCAGCGCTCCTCGGTGGCGAAGAATATGGCTTCGGTACAGCCGCGATGATTGCTGAAGGTTGCATCATGGCGCGAGTTTGCCATACCAATAAATGTCCCGTGGGCGTAACCTCTCAATTAGAACAGTTCCGCAAGCGCTTCCCTGGCACGCCCGAACATGTGGTCAATTTCCTCTACTTTGTCGCCGAAGAAGTGCGCCAAATCTTAGCCAAGTTGGGTTACAAGTCTCTCAAAGAGATCATCGGGCGCTCTGACCTGTTAGCACAACGCCAAGACCTCAAGCTTGCCAAGCTCAATCTCGATCAAGTTAACCTCGATTGCCTAATTAAACTTCCTGACACCAAGTGCGATCGCAGTTGGCTAGAGCATTCACCAACTGCCCATAGCAACGGCGCTGTCCTCGATGACGAAATCTTGGCAGATCTTGAAGTGCAGACTGCGATCGCAAATCAAACTGATCTTAGTAAGAGTTATGCGATCGTCAACACCGATCGCTCAGTGCCGACGCGAGTATCAGGTGCGATCGCCAAGCAATATGGTAACTCTGGACTCGCTAGTCATCTCAATCTCGAATTCATCGGTGCAGCGGGTCAAAGCTTCGGCGCATTCAATATCAATGGATTGAATCTGAATCTGATCGGTGAAGCCAACGACTACATCGGTAAAGGCATGAATGGCGGCAAAATCAGCATCAAACCCAAGCCTGATTGTATCTTCAATCCCTCCGATAACGCAATCATCGGTAATACCTGTCTCTATGGCGCAACGGGCGGCTATCTCTTCGTGCATGGACGCGCTGGCGAACGTTTCGGAGTTCGTAACTCTGGCGCAAAAGCCGTCGTGGAAGGCACAGGCGATCACTGCTGTGAGTACATGACTGGCGGTGTGGTTGTAGTCCTTGGAACCACAGGTCGCAACGTCGGCGCAGGAATGACGGGCGGTGTTGCTTACTTCCTCGATATCGATGGCAAGTTTAAAGAGCGTCTCAGTCAAGAAGTTCTCAAAGTCCAAAGAGTTTGCAGCGCCGCAGGTGAGAGTCAGTTAAAAGAGTTGATTCAATCTAGCTATGAGCATACTGGTAGTAGCCGCGCCAAGGAGGTTCTCGACAATTGGTCAAGCTATTTACCGAAGTTCTGGCAAGTTGTGCCGCCATCCGAGCAGGATAGCCCTGAAGCTACGGACGCAGTAGCTGTGGCTGTAACGGTTTAAATTACCTCAATAAGGGACTTGCAAGAAATAATAAAACC
>JAYUSC010000042.1:0-2357 GCA_043755885.1 Pseudanabaena sp.
TCATGATTACGCCGAACCAGCCTACATAGAGGCGGTTATCGGTGCTGGTGATCCAGTTGCAAAACTGGTCCCAGATTGATGCGCTTTCGCGTCTTTGAACTGCTGCTGTCATTGGATTATGATTGCGGTTGATTTATTTGGAGATGTATATTTGGCTTTCGCCATGAGTTAAACAATACTTTACTTTATTGAGTTTTGTAAAGCATTTATACTCATGATCTGTCTGTAGGGATACCCGTTCCTAGTCTTCGTGATTCCCGCCACCAGAAAACATTAGAAAAAAAAGAGATGTGCTTTGCACATCTCTTTTTTAATTTGGGCTAGCGCTAGGAGTAAGCTAGCTTTCGGGACTAGAACTTTGAGGAGTTGGTGACGGTGTTGGAGGAGTTGAAACTTTAGGTAATGGTTTAGTTTGCACGGGAACAGTCTGAACGGGCTTTGGCTGAGGTTTTGGTGTGGGGATCAAATATAAAACTGTGGCTGCGATCGCAAGACTGAACACACCCGCGATCGCAGGTACGGACTGACTATTTAACTGAGACTGCGATCGGTAGTCAGAAATCTGGGTAACTAACTTCAGGGCTGGCAAAGTATTGCGATCGCAACATAGACGATCGAGACTCTCCATCAGATCAAAAAGCTGAATTGTATTGAGTTTAATTTGTAACTGTTGAGGATTATGGGCATCAGCTTCATTGAGCAACACCGAAAGCAAATGTAAATGCTTGCCTTCTGGCTGGAGACTCACCTGCTTTTCAGGGATTGCCACCAAAGTATTACTTTTTAAAGCTTGAGCGTAAGCTCCCACCACTTTGACTAAAGCATTTAGTAGATCAAGTCCCCCCACAATTGGCTCAGCATGATGACTAAATCGGCAATTAAAACTGGTTAAAATTGACATCACATCGCCGCCCGTGGTGATCCCATCGACCAGCAACGTACAACTTGGCAAACTATAGCTGCGCTGAATCATTAGGCGATCGCTCCATCAAACAGACTATTCCAAAGGCGAAACTCACCTGCCACACCGCTACATAGCAATAATCGGGTTAACAACTGCAATGCTAACTCACGGATTTCTTCTTTACTCATGGGTGAAGGCGATCGCATCCGACCTATATATAAGGACGTGAAGCGATCAATATAGTTTTCTAAGAAACCTTGGTTTTGTTGTAAACCTAATGCTTCGATCTTGCCCTCGATCATTTGTTGATCGGTGCTAATCAACAAGCGCAAACCAGTATCTAGCTGTTTTGCGATCGTGCAGACAATCTTGACTAAAGCTTTTAGCTCATCCCAGCTTAGACTCACACGCTGATAGTTGCGTCGCAGCGGATTCGTATTACGCAGTCGCCAAAAAGCAACACGACTAGGAATCGTCTTTTCCAAACTTAACTGCTCGATCAAGACCAGCATCACTTCAACTGCTTCTAAGTCCAGCGCCTCGATCGCTAGAAGCAGATGATCAATATCGATGCGGACACTGCGGGGACAACCCCTAACAAAGTCCTTAGGAACGTGTAAATCGAGGTTTACAGGAGCGGAAATATTTAACTGCATAGTTCGCAGTGAAGTTGAACCTAATAGAGTTTACCCAATTGGCAGTTTACCCAGTTGAAAGGCGTTCAGCTACAAGCAATTTATCTTTAAGATCAACAAAGCCCGTAGCTGAGTGCTTCAACCTTAAGCTTGGCGTGAGTAGTACTCAATAACCAGCAGTTCGTTCACTTGCAGTGCTACCCATTCGCGTTCGACAACGCCATTGACCTTACCAGTCATCTTCGCCTTATCAAATTCTAAATGGCTAGGAATGTTGGAAAGTCCTGGGAATTCGAGGTTACGCTCGACAATTTTACGAGATTTTTCGTTGTCTTTAACGCTAATTACTTCACCTGGGCGGCAGCCATAACTAGGAATGGTGACACTCTTGCCATTAATCGTGACATGTCCGTGGTTTACCAGTTGACGCGCAGCAGGGATCGTCGGTGCAAATCCCATACGGAAAACGGTATTGTCTAGACGCATTTCTAGCAATTGCAGCAATACTAAGCCTGTAGAACCCTTAACTCGTCTGGCTCGACGCACATAGCGCAGCATTTGAGTCTCAGTTAGACCGTAGTTAAAGCGTAGCTTTTGCTTTTCTTCGAGACGCACAGCATATTCAGAGCGCTTTTTGCGATCCTGACCATGCATTCCAGGTGGATATGCGTGCTTAGGTTGTTTGCGACTTAGACCGGGAAGCTCTCCGAGTCTTCTGACGATTCTGAGGCGCGGACCTCTATAACGGGACATAGCTCCTTCCTTATTACTGTTGAAAACTTGACAGCCTATCTAGTATATGGCAGGTTTGCCAAAAA
>JAYUSC010000043.1:0-5434 GCA_043755885.1 Pseudanabaena sp.
AAAACCTCACAACGCAGCCACAATTTATCTGTGACAAGCAAACAGGGTTCAGCATTTGCGATTTAAGATAGTCGCAGAAAGTACAAAAATATTGGCGCAAATGCTAAACCCCTACACAATCTTCTTATGATCTATTCGGTTTTGAACGTTTATTAAAAAATACAATAACAGGAGACAAAGCAATGCAAAGCATACAAATAACTGCCCATGTCAACGAACAAGGCGTACTCCAGATACCACTCCCCCACCACTCAGGCGAAGAATTAGAAATTTTACTTGTTTATCAACCCATCTCCAAATCCACAAAACGTCAATGGTCACAGCAATTTCTTAGCACCTTTGGCGCATGGCAAGGCGAACCGCTAATTAGAGAGCCTCAAGGAGAACAACCAGAACGAGAAGAACTCCTATGATTTATCTACTCGCCCAAATCTGCGGACAAATACGTGCCAAACTACAAGCTAAAGGCACACCTATCGGAGCTTATGATCTACAAATTGCAGCGATCGCCTTAGCAAACAATCTCACCCTTGTCACCCATAACACTAGAGAATTTGAACGAATTGAAAACCTTGCCCTTGAGGATTGGGAACAATGAACTACTGGCTAATCAAATTCGCACCCTTCCGATACAGTTGGCAAAAAATCCTGCTACATGGCAAATTTGAAATCTATTCTGTCCGCAATCCTCAAGCACGGAATAATCTCAAAGCCATGCAACTAAACGATGAAGTCTTGTTTTACCATAGCCAAGAAGGAAACAGCATCATGGGTAAAATGAAAGTAATTGTTACTGCTCATCAAGACCCAACCACCGACGATCCTAAATGGTTAAGCGTCACCTTTGAGCCAGTAGAAAGTTTTGAGAAACCAATAACATTAAGCCAGATAAAAGAAACTCCAGAATTAGCAAATATTGGCTTAGTCAAACAGCCAAGACTCTCAGTAATGCCATTAAATAAAGCTGAGTTTGAGGAGATCGTAAACTTAGCAAATTAAAAAAGCTTGAACACGGATTAAGCGGATTACACAGATTTTTTGGATTAGAATAAATTAAAATCCGCGAAATCAGCGTAATCCGTTAAATCCGTGTTCAGAAGTTATATTGAAATCCCATCATCCACCTAATCCACGATTCAGACGTTTTCTGTCTAAATCAACATCGAACCTGTGGCATACATACCTGAAGCAACTTTCTTATTAACCAACGAATTTGCACCGATTAAAGTTTGGGCTGGAATCAGCGCATCTTTGCCAATCAGCGCATCTTCGCCCACATAACAAGGCGCATTCAAAACTGCTCCCTCAGCTACCTTAGCCGTTTTGGCGATCCAAATACCCTCACTTCTCTGCTCAATGCGATCGCAAAAATCATAGGCAACCTGACCTTCCAAAACATCGACCTGCGCTTGAAAATACTTCTCAGGCGTTCCCATGTCCATCCAATAACCATTCCAGACAAAACCCATCATCTTCAATCCGCGCTCTAAGACATTGGGAAAAACTTTCCTTTCAAAGCTTAAAGGTTCACCTGTTGGATAGATGTCAAAAATCTTAGGTTCGAGAACATATGTTCCTGCGTTAATCGTATCGATCCCTTGAGCAAGAAATTTTACGGCTTGCTCGGCATTCGGTTTTTCACGAAAAGCTTGTACTTGGTTTTGTTGATTAATTTCTACCAAACCAAAAGGCGTAATGTCAGGGACTTTGGTCAAGGTCAAAGTCGCATCGGCTTGAGTGTCTTTATGAAACTTTATTAGCGCCGTCAAGTCTAAATTAGTAAGAATATCGGCATTGAACACGATCAATGACTCGCCTGTGAAATATGGCTCAGCAAGCTTGATTGCACCTGCGGTATCGAGTGGGGTTGACTCTTCGATATAGCGAATTTTCACCCCAAAGCGATCGCCATCGCCAAAATAATCGATCACTTGTCGCGCTTGATACTGCACGTTTAGCAAAATGTCGCACACATTAGCTTCACGACAGCGATTAATCATCCATTCTAAAAATGGGCGATCAACTAGAGGTAGCATTGGCTTAGGACAGCCATAGGTCAAGGGTCTGAGGCGTGTTCCTTTGCCACCAGCAATAATTACAGCTTGCATAGAGTTGTTGACTTGCGGTATATGTTATTTGTTGAGCATTATAGAAGTTATGGAGTGGTGTGTGAGTAATAGACCGATAACTGCATCCAAAATTCGGTTAGGCGATATCACTGATCGTGCTGATTTGCCTATTAATTCACCACAGCCAACTCTTATAAAAACTATTAATAAAATCAAGCACATCCCATTCGCGAAAATTGGGTTTACCTTATCCCTATTAATCTCTGTCGGTACTGGTGTATTTTTAGGTCGGATTATCCCAATTAATGCATTGGACTGGGCCGGCCTATTGACGGGGCGCAAGCCTGAAGAAGTCTTGATCGAGGGATTGGGGCGTAAATTAGAACGTCCTTATCAGATTTTGGTTATGGGTGTAGATCGGGTACTTGATGCTCCCCTCGGTTCTCCCGCATCCTTCAGTGGTCGTAGTGATAGTATGCTGCTGATCCGTTTTGATCCGATTGATCGCTCTGTGCAGATGCTATCAATCCCTCGCGATACGCAAGTACCAATCCCCGACTATGGCGTGACCAAAATCAATTCGGCTAATGTCTATGGTGGTGCGTCACTCGCCCAAGAGGTTGTTTCAGCAAAACTCAATGGTGTTGAAATCGATCGCTATGTGCGTGTAGATACCTCTGGGCTATCAGCTTTAGTAGATGCACTCGGCGGCATCGAGGTAAATGTGCCGAAGCGGATGAAGTACAAAGACAATACTCAGAAGCTCAATATCGATCTTTATGCAGGTATGCAGACTTTAAATGGAGAACAAGCTGAAGGATTTTCTAGATTTCGCAACGATGAAGAGGGCGATATCGGGAGGATTAAGCGACAACAGATTGTATTGAAGGCGGTGAAGGCAAAAATTGCTAATCCTGCGGTGGTGCTGCATCTTCCTGATCTAATTAACGTCATGCAAAAACATGTGGATTCTAATCTTAGCTTTGACGAGATGATGGCGATCGCAACTTTTAGTATGACTTTAAACCCCGAACAAATCCAAGCCACCAGCCTCAAGGGTAGAACCAGTGAGCCAAATGAGTTTCGCTTTAGTTATTGGATCGTTAGTCCTGAGGATGTCGATCAGGCGATCGCAGATAAATTTACAACTAAACAAAAAACTCAATAAAAAAGCAGCGCTAGGCGCTGCTTTTTTATCTTTTTTAGGACGGGCCAGGAGGGATTCGAACCCCCGACACCGTGGTCCGTAGCCACGTGCTCTAGTCCACTGAGCTACAAGCCCTTAACTCGCGAATCTAATGATAACACAGTGTGCAGTATTGACAAGCAAAAAATAAATTTTCTTTTTCCAAGTGGGGTGAGCATTGCCTACCCAATTATTTCCTAAGGGACTTACACGAAATAATTGGTCCCCAAAACGTTGCGGCGGACTACGCTCGCCGCAACGTTTTGGGGTTTTATATGGATCATTTTTTTCTTGGGGTTTCCTAAGTATAATCAGATTAACTTAGCCTGCTGAAAATTATGGTTAGCATAGCGATCGCTGAAAAAGCAGAAATAGCCATTCCCAAAATTATTTCCCTTGACGAATGGGCAAACAATTCAATT
This sequence comes from Pseudanabaena sp., assembly GCA_043755885.1. GTDB lineage: Bacteria > Cyanobacteriota > Cyanobacteriia > Pseudanabaenales > Pseudanabaenaceae > Pseudanabaena. The sequence continues at coordinate 3,678 of JAYUSC010000043.1, forward strand.
AAATTAGGCGGGATCGAATGGGGCAACGGCAATTTAATCGAAAAAACAGGCATGACATTTCCGAAATTACCCCGAACGAGAAAGTAAGTGATGGCGCGAAGCGCCATCACTTACTTTTTGAACTTAGGAATTTTCGACTTTAGCTGCGATCGCAGTAGCAATTTCGCGTAAAGCCTTAGCCGATGCAGACTCAGGATGACCTAACACAATTGGTACACCGCGATCGCCACCTTCGCGCAGACTGATTTCGAGCGGCACACAACCGAGCAGATCTACCCCAAGCTCTTCAGAAGTCTTTTTACCGCCGCCAGAGCCAAAAATATCGTATTGCTTATCGGGCATATCGGGCGGGATGAAATAACTCATATTTTCGACGATGCCTAAAACTGGGATGCCCATATTTTGGAACATTTTTAAACCCTTGCGAGAGTCTAAGAGTGAGACAGTTTGGGGTGTAGTCACAATTACGGCTCCAACTAGCGGCACAGACTGCGTGAGCGTCAACTGCGCGTCTCCAGTGCCAGGGGGCATATCCACAATCAAATAATCAAGTTCGCCCCAGTTTGCTTGATATAAAAACTGACGGATCACACCATTCAGCATTGGACCGCGCCACACCACAGGCTGATCTTTGGCAATCAGAAAGGCCATGGAGATCATTTTTACGCCATAGTTAAAGGCTGGCTCGACCACATCAGCACCATTTTCAGCCTTGACCACCTTTACTTGCGCCGACTCCATGCCTAGCATCACAGGTACATTTGGCCCATAGATATCGGCATCAAGAATGCCAACTTTTGCGCCCATGTCCGCCAGAGCCACGGCAACATTTACTGCGACCGAAGTTTTACCTACGCCGCCCTTACCACTGGAAATCGCAAGAATATATTTAACACCTTCGATGCCTTTTAATGAGCTAGTGGGTGCTTCTGGCGTTGCGATCGCAGGACTATTAGCGATAACCTTGACCCAGACATCAGTGACGGATGCGATCGCCTTAATCGCCGTTTTACATGCTTGAATTAAAGGATCGCGATTAGGACTATTTGGATCATTGAGTAATAACGTGAAGCTGATCACCCCATTAGACTTGATCGCGATATCGCGTACCATATCGAGTTCGATAATGCTTTTTTGGCGATCGGGATCGATAATCGATGCTAGTGCAGCCTCGATCGCTTGTAAATCAGGTAAATCAGCCATAGATTTAGAGAGTTTGTAAGTGACAAGATTTTATTAAAGCCCAAATAAGAGCAAAAATAATCGATAACGATTTATGCTTATGGTAAAGCGTCCACTTAAAGCTTGATAGCTAATCAGTATTTCTGCAATTAATCAACGAGATCTTTAAGCCAAGAAAAAAATCATGAGTAATCAAGTAAAAATTATCCAGCCTTCAGGAAGATTAGATGTCACAACTGCGGCTGATTTTCGCCGTCAAGTTAACGATATTGCCTCAATCATCAATCCTCCTAAATATTTATTAGTCGATCTCCAAGAGATTACTTTTATGGATAGTTCGGGATTAGGAGCATTAGTCTCAGCTCTCAAGGCAATCCGCAACAGTAGTGGGGATATGGTGATTTGTGGTGCTAACGATCAAGTTCAAATGCTATTTGAACTTACTAGCATGACCAAGATTTTTAAAATCTACCCAACAGTTGACGAATTTAATGCAACTTTAAATTGATTAAAAAAATAGAGAGGGATGCTTTGTGTTCCTCTCTACTTTCTTAAATATGAAATTCGATTTCTAA
>JAYUSC010000044.1:0-2353 GCA_043755885.1 Pseudanabaena sp.
TATCACATCGCACCATCTGCCCCACACGCGACACAGCAAAGCCAATCACATTATCTTGACTACGCAGAAATATAATGTGACATTTGTCCTGAAGTTTCTCCTGTTCAAATTGCTGAGCATAGAGGGGTTTATATCCTAAAAGACTAGCTAAATCAACAACCCAGATCACATCGCCCCGCCAGTTATATATACCCATGATGCTGGGAGCCAAACCTGCGATCGCGGTTATTTGTGACAGATTAACCTTGACGATTTCGAGTAATTGCCCAGTTGGCAGTAAAGCTTGCTGGGTCTCCAAATAAAATGACAGAAACTGCTCAACCGCAGTCTGAGACTTAGTTAGCTGATCTGATTTTTTCGTACTCCTAATCATGGCGATTAATTTCCTAATCTTTAACTAGTAACTTAATTGTGCGGATCAGTTCAGCAGTATCTACAGGCTTGGTCAGATAAGCCGAAGCGCCCTGTTTCATGCCCCAAAACTTGTCCATTTCACCACTTTTAGTAGAGCAGAGAATAATCGGAATATCCTTGGTTTCAGGTTTTTCTTTAAGATCTCGACATAACTCAAACCCACTTTCATTTGGTAAAACCACGTCCAAAACAATAGCACTAGGCTTCTGTTGACTGATTTTAGCTCTAGCTTCATCACCATTCATTGCCAAGACTGTATTGAAACCAGCATTTCTAAGAGTGCCAGTAATAATCTCAGCTTGAGTCATTGTGTCCTCAACCACTAGAATCGTACTCATATAAAATTTTCTCTTTAATTTAATATTCTATTTATTGATGCTTTATTAATGCGCTATTGATAATAATGCGTTGAATTAGGAATTTCTCCAAATTAATTGGGTTCAGCAACTTGCAAAAACTTTCGCAGTATTTGCAGAACTTTCGTGGGATCTGGCGGCTTGCTCAAAAAGTCCGAGGAGCCAGCCATCTTTGCTCTCACCCGATCAATCATCCCATCCCGTCCCGTCAAAATCACAATCGGAATTTCCTGAAATGTCGTAGTTTTCCGCAAAAAAGTACACAGTTCATAACCATTAGTGTTTGGCATCACCAAATCAAGAAATATCAAGTCGGGCTTACGTTGCAATAAAGTACTCACACTTTGTAAAGGATCAGTAATACCCAAAACTTCATAGCCCAACGGTTCAAGGATATGCTTCATTTCAACTGCTACTTGAGGACTGTCATCAATACAAGCAATCAAACCTCGAAGTCGCGCATGACTCGGCTTACTGGGTAATTTCCAATTTGGTGAGATCCAGTCAGGCACTTCGTGAAACCCAATAATCCCATCTACGACCATCGGCAATAGCGATCGCATCACGGCAATCATCGAGCAATGCATGATGATTGACATATCCCATAAAGTATTTTTGCCGTTAACTATTTTCTTGATAGTTTTATAGGTTTTGCTGGTAATCGCTTCAGCATTTAACATCAAGTCTAATTGCTCTGGATTGGCAATGTAGGGCGCTAAATCAAAGGAAAAACCCTGAATCATATTTTGGACATGCGATAGCCCCGCCTGTTGCCACCTTAATTGAGCCGCAACAACACTATCTAAGGTCTGCACCGCAGGCAAAGCCACGATTGGCTTAAATGCTAGGGCTTCTAGTGGTTTCCAAGATGACTTTGGATTTTTTTGATCGCTTAGACTATAAAAAACTTCGTGAATACTTGACTGAATAATCGCTCGCGCTTGCTCTGTCGTCAGTAAGTTTTCGTAAATAGCCTGTTCAATGATCTTTAGCTCCCAAGCTTCGGTTGTAGGCTTGGCATGTTCAAGCAGTTCTTGGATATTAATGCTGGGGGAATGCTGACGAATCGCTCTTGCCAACCTGCGAACACGATGTTTGCCTCCTGTCGCATATACCAAACGCCCTAGATAAAAATATATATTCCAAGCAGGATCAGCCTCTTGGTCTCCAGTTACCAACAATTCACCAGTAGCCTGTTGAAACAGGACATGTAACTGCTTCAAATCTTGAATAAACTTGGGTTGTAATTGAATTGATGTATCCACTAGAGAAATTCTGATAAGTAGGATGTGTAAGCAATTCCGAAAATCACAGGCAACTAGAATACAGCCATTTGTCTTTGTTACCTGCTGATAAAAACATCTATTTACAAAGCAATCATAGCAAGCATATTAGGTGACAACAGCTATATTTAAGAATCTATAAATAAGAGTAGCTGCTCAGCTCTATTCTAGAAGACTGACTTCAGGTCTACTATACTATAGGAATTATTCTTTTTCTCTGCGTTAAACAATTATTTAGCAAATTCCACTAAGTAGCTAGACATAATAAAAACCAGAACCCAAAGAAGCTGGTTCGCCCGC
>JAYUSC010000045.1:0-13404 GCA_043755885.1 Pseudanabaena sp.
ACGTGCGACTTTCACCGCATACGGCTACCGATATTCTTAGCTTTCGCTTTTGCTATTATGGAACAGCTTTGAACACTCGTTTTTGTAGGCGGCAAAGTCTCACTAGGGGACACAGTTAAGCTCGTCTTATGAGACTTGACTCTAGCGGTTATTTACGGACTGGTTACCGTGATTCACGCTAAATGAATCGTATCAAGTTCTTGGCTAAAAGCTTAAGCCCTAATCAGGTTCTAATCGCTATTTTAGGATTTGCTCATCGGTGGAGAAATCAATGTCGGCGTGCTGACGATTGGAAGGGATGTAGTCATATTCAAAAGAAGTTTTTAATCCAGACAATAGATCGTGTTTGGGAGTCCAGTTTAAATCTTGCTGGGCTTTGGTGACGCTCGCGAAGAAATGTTGCAAGCGGAATGGGAAAGATTTCTTTTTGCCAAAGTCAAAATCTTTGGGATTGTAATAGACAAAGTTGAGCTGACTGGGATCTTTCCCCGCTGCGATCGCACATTGTTTGGCTAGTCCGATAAAGGTGACATAGCGCGTATCAGAGACATTATAAATTTCGCCGATCGCAGTTTGATTTCCTAACACTGCCGCCATTGCCGAGGCGAGATCTTCGACATGACCGAGTTGGGTGATGAATTTGCCGTTAGCAGGGATCGGGATTGGGCGATCGCGGACAATGCGATCAAAGAACCAAGCTTCTACATCGTTATAGTTTTGTGGTCCATAAATGTAGGTAGGACGAATGGAAGTATAGGGTAATCCCGATTCAGTGCGAACTTTTTGTAAATAAGCCTCAGTGTCCAATTTACCTTTATGACGGCTTTTGGGGTCGGTGGCATCGGACTCGTGGTAGGGCAGAATATCGCTATCGAGATATACGCCTGCGGAACTCATGTACACAAAATGCTGAATGCGATCGCGAAAAATTTCGACTAGGGGCTGGGTGTCGCTGAGTTCACGACCATTGTTATCAAAAACTGCCTCGAAGGATTCGCCACTGAGCTTGTCTTGCAATTGTTGTGGATCAGTGCGATCGCCAATAATCGTGCGTAGCCCTGCTACGGGTGATGGCTTTTTACCACGATTAAATAAAGTTACGTCATGCCCTTGGGACACCAACAATTTGACTAGCGACACACCGATAAATCTTGTGCCGCCCATTACTAAAATTTTCATTTTCTAATTGCATTTACTAAGTAGCTAGACAAAACCAAAATCTGTACCGTCCGCTTAGCGGACGGTACAGATTTTGGTTTTGTTCATCTCAGAATATAGCGTTTTGTGCTGTAGATTCCGCGATGACGTTAGTATTAGATCGTGCTGTTTGTATTGCTAATTTAGGCAAGTAATCGGAATTATGCGGCGACTGATCGGAATTTTTGTAATTGGGCTGCTGAGCTTTGTGTTTGCGATCGCAACGGGCGCTCAGAACTTTGTCCCACCTACGCAACTGCATCTTACTTATCCACCGTTGCAACATGTCACCACTAGCGATCGCCTATTTTTTATTGGCACTGCGCCCAAAGATGGCAATGTCAGTATTAATGGTAAACCCATATCGCGTAGTGATGCTGGCCATTTCGCACCGAGTTTGCCGCTTGATTTGGGTGAAAATAATTTTGCGATCAAGTATGTGAATGGGACAGGCGATCGCAAAAGTGAGCGTCAGATTAATGTCAAAGTTTTACGAGAGTCACGCATCGCCTTACCACCAAAAGATATTGGATTTATTAAAGAATCACTATTGCCAAATGTGGATACGGCGCGGCAACCCAATGAAAGAATTTGCTTCGATGCGATCGCAACGCCCAATTCAACAGTTTTAGTGAGGATCGGCGATCGCGAAATCACCCTCTTACCTCGTCGTCGCAATATCCAATTACCGCCAAATTCTTCAGTTTTAACAGGCAACAACGAAGCCACCGCCGAATCTCCTTCAGGATATTTTCGGGGCTGTACCACCTTTGAGAAACCCAGCCAATTGGGGCAGCCTGAGTATGAAATGCGCCTAGGCGATCGCATTATTAGGCAAAAAGCTACGGGTAACCTAGAAATCCTCTCTGCGACTAATATCCAAGTTGCCGAAATAACTGCGATCGCAGCGGATGCGAGAACTGGTGCAAGTACTGATTTCTCAAGGATCACGCCTTTACCCCAAGGAACCAAAGCTGTCGTGACAGGTCAACAGGGTGATTGGCTAAGGCTCGACTATGGCGGCTGGGTGCGAAAGAGCATGACTAAGCTGGAAGCAGCAGAGACTCCACCATCCTCAATTGTCCGCAGCATTAATACTAAGCGAGTTGTCGAGCAAAGTAATATCTGGACAGAGGTGACAATTCCCCTAGAAGTACCAGTACCTCTAGCGATTACCCAAGGCGATCGCCTATTTTCTTTTACCCTCTATAATGTCACTGCTCAAACTGACACGATTGCGATCGACCCAGACTCGATCATTAATAAGCTGGATTGGGTCCAAACTGAACCAGACAAGGTGACCTACAAGATTAGCCTCAAACCCAAGCAGCAATGGGGATATAAAGTTCGTTACCAAGGTTCAAATCTAATTTTGTCCCTCAAACATCCACCACTTCTTGCGATCGATGCCCTAACCAATGCTCAACCCCTGCAAGGTGTGAAAATTTTGATCGATGCAGGGCATGGCAGTAAAGAAGATTTGGGATCGCGAGGACCAACAGGCTATCCCGAAAAAGATGTCACCCTGATCACCTCAAAACTATTTCAAACTGAATTGCAAAATCTGGGCGCGAAGGTAACCATGACCCGCACCGATGATGCTGATGTACTCTTAGAGCCAAGGGTCGATCAAATTAATCGCGAATCACCAACCCTAGCGATCAGCATTCATTACAACGCTCTGCCCGACAATGGCGATGCGATCAATACGTCAGGGGTAGGGAGCTTTTGGTACAATCCTCAAGCGCAGGACTTTGCCAAGTTTATGAATACCTATGTCGTGAAAAAGTTGAATCGTGCTGATTATGGAGTTTATTGGAATAATCTTGCCCTCGCCCGTCCGACAACTTCTCCATCCGTACTTTTAGAATTAGGTTTTATGATTAATCCTGTCGAGTTTGAATGGATTATTGATCCGCAACAACAAAAACTACTTGCCAAAACCCTTGCCGATGGTGTTACTGAATGGATTCTGAATGCTGCTAAGTGATCCCGACCAATTTTGGTCTAGCTTCCATTTTGGCGAACTGATCAATGCTTATATCCCCCTGATGCTATGGACAGGGGTTGGCTTAGTCGCATCTAGATTTGCGCCGCTGAGTACTTCCAAATTTATGGGAATCACGCTGTACTGGGTGGGAGTGCCGTTGCAGCTATTTGTCCTCGCCAGACATACCAAATTTTCGGATACACCCTTTATTCCCTATGTTGCGATCGCAGCTTTAGTTCTGAGTTGGCTATTAGCCTTAGTCGGTTGGCAGTTTGCGAAAAAAGAAAATAGCGATCGCTCTAGTTTAGGTAGCTTTATTTTGGCGACCATGCTGGGCAACACAGGCTTTGTGGGCTTGACGCTGACAACTTCTTTAGCAAGTTCTACCTATGCTGATTGGGCAGTCTTGTACAGTATCGCCAGCAATGTCGCAGGCAACTATGGCATTGCCGTTTTTATTGCCAGCTACTTTGGCAAAAGTGACGTGAAGCCACCTTGGTGGAGGCTATTGCTAGATGTGGCGACTGTGCCGAGTTTATGGGCTTTTGCGATCGGTTGGTATACGCGCCCCCTTGGATTACCTGCTGTAATTGAGTCAGGGCTAGATATGGGCGTATGGGTGACGATCGCCTTTGCTCTGTCTCTAGTGGGCTTACGCTTAGGCAAAATCGAGAAATGGGACAGCCTCAAACCTGCTGCGATCGCAGCTTTTTTGCGCGTGGGAGTTGTTCCTTTAGCGATCGGGCTAGGAGCGACAATGTTTGGACTCCGCCATGATCCGCGTCTGATTCTGACTTTAATGTCAGGCACGCCCACAGGTTTATCGGTGCTAATTCTTGCCGAAGTTTACAATCTTGATCGCGATTTACTAATTAGCACGATCGCATTCTCTTTTATCGGACTAATTTTTATGCTGCCGCTTTGGATTGTCTTTTTTGGCTAAACTTTTGCTTGAAAAAGTTCTGGTTTGAATACAAAAGCGATCGCAGCAACTGATGGGTCAGGAAAAGCAAACTTGAGCAGGGTTGACGACTCTTCCAGATATTGATGAAGATTTTCCTAATGTTGATGAAGGGTTGCTTCCACTTGATGATATTCAATAGTTATCTTACTGGTAATTTACGGATGCGAATACTCTCATCTTGGATTGTAATTGCAGAACCTTCTTTTAATGCTTCTTCTATTTGAGGTAAGACATTTAACAGTTTTTGGGTCACAATGTCGGGTTTTGCGGATGAAAGGCGCAAGGTAATTAAGCTAGGCTGACTATATCTGCTAAGTGCTACTAGCATTGAGAAGTCTAGATCTTGAGTCAGTACGACCCAGTTTTCGGTTCTGGCAAATTCTAAGATATTGATGTCTGGTGCGTTGGCAGGTAAGACTTCTGAGCTACGCATAATTTCATAGCCTTGCTTTTGTAAGTCTCCCACTGTTTTGGGTGAGATATGAACATCTGCAAGTAAACGGATATTTTTCACGCGAGAACACCGTGAGTTTGATCTGAGACTGCCCAAGCTGCATAGTTGAGGACTTGTCTGATGTCTTCAAGTTCTAGTTCAGGATAGGCTTCTAAAATTTCTGGAACGGATAGGTTGCTGGCTAAAAGTTTGAGGACAAAGGCTACGGTAATCCTCAATCCTCTGACAGTGGGCTGTCCGAGGCAGACATCTGGTTTAATGACAATTCGCTCTAATCCCATAATGTTCATTTTTGTTTCTCAACAATCAAGTTATTCTATATTAGATGATCGCCCGTGATGTGATATCAAACACCGAAGTTTTTTGTCAGTTCACAAGGGCAAATGAAACGTTAGCGAGTCAATGGGGCTATACTGAAAATCAGATTTTACGGTCACAGGTTGAATAAAAATGAAAACTATGATTAGTCAATATCAAGTTCGTTTGTTTCATAATGGACGCAATCAAACTCTGAATATCCCTCACGCTTTTGAAATGCCTAGTAATGATGTGGTAATTCGGAAGGAAGGAGAGAGATTGATTATTGAGCCATTTAAGAAAAGATCTTTATTGGAAGTGTTGGCGACTCTTCCAGATATTGATGAAGATTTTCCCAATGTTGATGAAGGGTTACTTCCACTTGATGATGTTCAATTTTAGCTATGACTTATCTCTATCTGTTGGATACAAATATTGTTTCAGATTTGGTGAAACATCCATCTGGGAAAATTGCTCAACGCATTGCTGAGGTTGGAGAGGCGAGGATATGCACGAGTATTGTTGTTGCTGCTGAGTTACGGTTTGGTGCAGAAAAGAATGGTTCACTGCGTTTAAAACAGCAAGTGGATCAAATTCTTGAATTAATTGCGGTGTTGCCGCTTGAGTCACCAATTGAGTTTCATTATGCTGAGATTCGGGCATATTTAGAACGGGAGGGAATGCCGATTGGTGCGAATGATTTGCTGATTGCGGCGCATGGTTTGGCTTTAAATTTAATGGTTATTACGGCGAATGTGCGTGAGTTTTCGCGTGTGCCAAATTTGGTTGTGGAAAATTGGCTGGTTTAGAAGTAGGGCGTGTCATGAATGGATCGCCCGTGATGCGATATCAAACACTGAAGTTTTTTGTCAGTTTACAAGGGCTAATGAAACGATTGTCAAAGCGAATATGCAGCGCGTTACCAAGCAGAGCATCGTTTCGCAAGAGCAATCCGCTTCTTTGAATAACATCAATGTCAATGCTTCGTTAAAACAACAAAGAGCGGTCAAAGCCCAAGAAGCCCTCTATGAAGGTGCAATTCCGATCAACGTGGCAGTAGCGATATTAATCCGCCGTCCTAATCCCAATGCCCTTGATGATGCCTGTCGTTATTTTTGTAGTTGTTTCCAACGTCCTGCTTGGGTAGAGCGGGAAACTGAATATGCATGGTTGATGTGGAAACAGACCTTACCAATTACGGTTGGTAATTTGCTAGCTCAACCCTTTCCCCGTCGTCATGTTTACTTGTCTGATGAAGCGGTTGCCTTTACGGGTTGTGTGATGCCTAGATCGGTCGATGAGACTGGGTTTGAATTGATTACCGAAGAAGGCGGTATGCCTCTATATCTGGATGTACGAAAGCATCGGAATATCGGTATTTTCGCAACCACTCGTGCGGGTAAGTCAGTCTTGGTATCAGCTTTTATATCGCAAGCCCTATGAAACAATCAGCAAATTGTCGCTCTTGATTTCCCGAAACCTGATGGTACGAGTACTTTTACGGACTACACCCGTTTTATTGGCGATATAGGTGCATATTTTGATATCAGTAAAGAGTCATCAAACCTGCTGGAACTGCCAGATTTGAGAGGCTTTACAACATTTTAGACCGTTAAACCTCATCGTTCGTATTTGTTGTAGATTTAGTTACAATGACTTCCGATGATCGCAGAACTTTATTGCCATTCATATAACCAGTCTTGAGAATTTTTACAAGCGATCGCTCTGGCAGATCATTACGATTTTCAGACTCAATAATACGACATCGGTTTACATCAACAGCTTCTTTTTCAGGAATGACAATTGCATAAACATCACGTTTTTGTAATGTCATCAAAAGTTTCCGTTGAATGGAGCCAATTGCACGAGGTAAACGTTGATGGCTTTCTGGTAGAACCTCAAGGCTGTTTTCTAAAGATGTTGTCAAATTATCAAGAGTATCAATAACTTCTAGCAATTCCAGAAAGAAAGCATCTTTTTCAGCTTCAGTATCATTACTATTATTACGAATATTTTGTTTTAATCCTGCATTTTCTTTTTGTAAACTACTCATACTCTGGAAAAGGCGATCGCGAAGTTCTGTCTTAATAACCAAGTTCGTATTCTGATTACTCATTATCTATTCCTCAAAATCTAAAGTAAGTGAGTCTGCTAAAGTTTTACCAAGCTGAATGTCAAGTTCGGAAATATTTTTAATAGTGCGAATTGTATCGCTTAGTCCTTCAAATTCAGGCAAAATTTCTAGGGTTGGTAATTCCTGTTGTAAAGTTGATAAATCTGAGCGCTGAAAACGTTGCAACGTTGGTAAGATGGGACGTAAAAAATCGGCAACTAGTCTCTCCTCTGGTTTCATCAGAGATTTTTGAGCTTTAGCGATCGCATCAATGGGATAAGCCTTTTGCTTCATGGCGATCGCCATTGCTTTGGTGACCTCAGCTTTAGATGATGCTGATGTTAAACCTAAAATATCGTAAGGGTTGCGTTCCATAATTACTTTCAACTATTGGGTCTATAGATATTCGATATGGTCAATCATTTCTTCAGGTGTCAGTAGTTCCCAAATTAAGACAATTCCCTGAATAATTTGCCCTATAGATTTTGTTTGTTGGGGGCAGTAAACAATTCCTAAATGGTTGACTCCTTGACGATGAATTCTTAGAAAATCTATGTCTTGAGTGAAAATAATCCTTTCTTGAGAAAGTGCAAATTTAAGCTGTATGTCATCAGAAGCAGCAATAAGTTTCTGCTCTGGAGTCGTTGTTACATCAATTTCTCGCATACGCAACCCATTGGCGATCGCATTGCTTACATTTTCATCTAAATGAAATTTGATTTCCCTAGCCATGATTGATTTTTAGCTTCTGTTGAACTAAGGAAGAATTTTGTGACTGTATTTCTTTGGCAAATGCTTCATCATCGGCGATATCTTGTCTAATTTCGGCAACGTGATCATAGTAGTAGGCTAGAGCTGCATGAACATCAGCTAAGTTAATACTGGGAAAGTGATAAACAATTTCATCAGGAGACATTCCCATCCTTTCATAGCAGATGACAATATTTTGGACTGTAATTCGATGTCCAGCGATGCGGGGCTTACCGCTACAGGTTCCTGCGGTGATTTCGATGTGATTAGTAATTGTTGCTGTCATGCGATACCTCCTTGCTTAAAAACAAATTTTACTTTATTAATCTTAGAAATTACTAATTCACTAGGTCAGGGACTAACTTGGTAATCCAGCCAACTACTTGCATTCTTTCCTCATAACTAATCCTGCCTTGTCTATCAGCTTCTTGCAAGATGCTGAATAGCACTTCAGCTAATGTTTGTTTGACTTCACGATTACCAGAGCGCATGGCACGGTTAACGGCATTTTCAGTTTCACCTCTTTTGAGATATTGATGAACCTCTTCATTTGCCAGTATCACCTCAATACGATTAATGAGATCACGATAAACGGGATTACTGGTGTCAACATCAGTTAATTCACGCAGTTTTGATAATCCTTGTTTAGGTGTGATTCTTTCTTTGCCAATTTGCATCCGAATTTCTTCGGTTTTACATTCTGTGTAATAGTTTCGCGATGCTTTGCTGGCAGTGGTTTCTAGCCATGATTTAGCAAATGTTATTTGATCTTTTTCATCCAATCCGCGCACCATTGACTCGCATAGACGATCTATTTCACTAAGCCATTCAGGATTTTTTTGGATTAGTCTTGCAGACTGGCGAATTACTCGAAAAGCTTCTTGCCATTGGTTCTTTTTCAGCAGGTGACAGGCTTCAAAATAACAGAGCATTACTTGAGCGTTATCAAAATGCTCTTTGTGATTCAAATAACCCGAATTATAGTTTTTTAGCTGTAAGCCCCGTTCAACATCACCATCAAGACAGGCGGCGATCGCAATTCCTAATGGAGAATACAAAAGTGATAGTAAAGGAGAATACAAAAGTGATAGTTGAGAAGGTGTTGGCAAAAGTGTATGTTGATGTTTGAGATCAAGCATAAATTTTGTCAAATTATTATTTGACTTCTCAAATTGTTGTAAAAAATCTATGGTGCTAGGTAAAATCCAAGTTGAACCTAACTTAATGATCGGTTTAGTCGAACTTGTGAGAATATTCAGAATATATCGGTCAACGCGTTGCCAATCGCGTATTTGCATATAGGTATTGAGATCCTGTTCTTTGACCCGATCCAACACGCGATCCCAAAGTTCTTCGAGTTTTTGCTTGAGTTGAGTGCGGTCTGGTTTTGTATTGCCCAACCAAGACAAATTACTCAAGGAGGGATCATCAGGCAGATTGGCGATCGCTGTTCCCCAACTGGCATTAAATTCCATAATCAAGGCGAGCTTTGGATACCCTGTATTCATCGCGCAATAATAAGCAGCAACAGCCCAATTATGTAAACTTTGTATGTTGGGACGTTCTAACCAAATAGAGCGCGTTTTTTCTAGCAAAGTATTCCAGTTGATTTCAGTCTGTTTCCATGCTTCCGAATCTAGTCGAGGGAGAATATGTGTATCTAAATTTTTGCGAATGACTTCGGCTTGAGGATGACGCTCTAGGGCTTTGTGGCTGGTATTAGCTGCTTTCTCAAGCTCATCTTGATCGACGAATTTTTCAATTGCTTTCAAATCCAAAAGATAAGCTTTTTGCTTAATAATGTTCAATCTTGAGCGCTGAGTATCTAATTCAGAAGATCTAAGTCCTTGCCATTCTCTTGCATTGTCATCATAATTTTGTTGCTTGGCAAATATAAAACCCCGCAAGTAACTAGCGCGATCGCCATCTACACCAGCAAGAAAATTTAATGCTTGTTTCCAGTTTTTCTGTTTACAAGCAACAATGACTTGGCGAAACCGACACTCTAATAAGTCAGGCATTAGCCTATAAGCTTTGTTATAGCAATCAAGAGCTAGATCTAGCTCTTGAGATTGTTCATATTGCAACCCTTTGTGGAAAATTGTTTTAGATTCGAGAATGCGCTCAAGACTGCGTAAAAACTTTTGTCCATCTTTACGGGGGAAAGAGGCGATCGCCATTCTTGCCGTTTTAAAAGCTTTTGCAAAATCAGCTTGCTGGCAGAAGGATTTAGTATTTTTTAATTCTTGGCAATATTGCTTTTCAGCAGATACACTTGACTTGCAAACTGCAATTAGGTTATTTAGTTCATCTGTGGGGTAAAGGTTTTGGGCTTCTTCATAAATTGACAAAGCTTTCTGAAAATATTTAGCTAAAGCATTTGCCTGTGCATCTTTAAAAAGCTCTAACCAATATTTACGCTGTTGTAGCTCATCACAACAGGATTTTACCTGCTCATTGAGTTTGGGATCGAACAGTAAATTTTTAGCTCTCTGTAAGCAATGAATCGTTTTTTCTAAATTTTTATATTCTTTAGGATCATCAGAAACTAAGGTAAGCAGATTATTCCCTTCTTGGATTAGGCGTTGAGCATTTTGCATCTGCCCACTCCATTTCTTTGAAGATTCTTCTAACTTAATCAGAAGATCGCTAAGAAACCACTTCCGAAACAATTTCTCCCAAAAATTAGGATTTTGGCTCCATAGGCGCGTTCCACTTTTAGCAAGCTGAATTGCTTCTTTGAGTCGCCTTGTTTTAGCCCGTTCCTCTGACTTGATCAGGAAGTCTTTCGTTTGATTAGCGCGATCGCGAATATCGATGACACCAACACCACAGCAAAGTTTTGTCAATGAATTGATTAGTCCCATTACCATAGGTGATTACTTCCCTTTACAATTTTCTGGAATCTTTAACTTTTCGCCTACTTCTAGTTCGTTTTGTCTTCCAACCAAAGAAGGATTAACATTTATCCAATCGCGCCATGCTAAATCACTTCCACAAAAACGAATTGCTAGAGTCTCTAACGCATCACCTGTCTGCACAGTATAAGTTTGAGGCGATGATATTTTTGGCGAAAGTGTGATGATTGGACTAGAAACAATCGCAGGTTTAGGTGGCTCTGCAACTTTTTCAGAAAGGCGAGATGCTGTGATTGATTGAAATATAGAGTAACCAGTCCAGCCTCCGATCGCAAAACCAATCGCTATACCCAGCAAAACTAATAGCCAAATTTTGGGAAGCTTGGATTCCTTGGGTATGTTTTGAATATTCTCAATAGCCGTATCATTTGCAGCTTTTAAAATCGGTAACTCTAAAAGCGATCGCAATAGAGACACATCGGTATCACAATTGGGACAGATGCTTTTTTGTATGTCTTGATAACTACAGACAGGGCAGTTAAGTTTGATAGATTCAGGCATTTGAACTCTGGCAAAAATAGAATTGAATAAAATTAGCGAGACAAACCTGTACTAATTGAGGATGCCATTCCCGCATCAACGTAGCGCTCTACCATTGGCAATAGCTCTTGGGCAACTCTTGCAAATTCCATGCTTCTATCATTTTTTGCGGCGTGAATTAGCATATCCAGTTTGTCTGTCATGATTCGACCTTCGGCTGGATTGATCTGATTCGCATTACGAACTCCTGTCATCAAAAGACCAATTAAAGTAACGCGCTCAGGTAAACTACTAATCTCTTGTCGAACACGTTCAATAGAAACTTGCATTCCTGAAATATTATTTTTATCAACTGCCTCTTGTAGTTCGCGTACCAATTTTTGCAATCTTTGAGTTTGTGCAGCAGGTATTAGCTCTCCACAGATCCTGAGTAATAGTTCAATCTCATTGATGTATAACTCTGCGTCCAAGCGTTCCTTGGACATCATGACCTTCAGAGATTCAAGTTTCTGCTTGGCTTCTTGATGCATATCAGGACGAACATCGCCTGTGTTTTTGTCAACAATACGATTAGCAGATTTGACAACAGCAGAAATTTTTTCCGTAGCGGCTGCCACTCCTAACTTACTCAACCCAATTTCATTTAGTTCTGGAATTATTGCTTCTATTTCTTTAAGCATCTTCTCGTCAGGTTTACCACGCGAAAGGCAACAGGATGTATTGACGCTTGGATCATTGCGTAAATGAGCATGAAGATTTAGCGAATTTTCTTTATCGTCTAAATCTAAATTGATTTGAATTTCAGTTCCTTGCGGATAGTCGCGATCTAGAGCAAGCCACATAGCACCAATACTTTCATCATTGCCAACACCATCTAAATCCATACTGACTTCATCAGGACTGAAAAACTGAAAATGGATCAGGCGCTGTCCTTCATCAATTAGTTTAAAAGTATGTGAAGTTTGGACTGGTAGAACATCGCCACGCCGAATGATGCGAAAGCGCGAATCATCGACCAACTTGATGCAATAATCCCGCGACACAGTACCCACCTTGTCAATTCGCCCCGCCGCAACAATTGCAGCACCTTCAGCGATCGCATACATCGGACGAGGATGTATAACCACTTTCTCATTACCAAATGCAGCTTTCACCTGTGATTGCACATAGGGAATTTGTGACGAACCGCCCACCAAAAGTACTACATCCACTAAATCAGGCGTATATTCCGATAACTGCAAAGCCTCATGGCAAATCTGAATCGTTCGCGCTACTAATGGTTGAATCATCTGCTCAAATTGCGATCGCGAAATCTCCACTTCTACAGGAATCCCGATCCCTAAATCATCTTTGAGAGGCGTAGAAGGCGCAATTATCGTAGATGTAGATTTACTCAACTCCACCTTAGCTTTCTCACAGGCTAACTTGAGATCAGCAATGAAGCGTAACTTCTCGTAGTGAGGCATTTTGTCAATCAGGCGATCAATATCTCTGATACCCTCTTGCTTTGCAACCTGTTCTTTTACAAATTGAGTCAACTTAATATCTACATCATCGCCACCAAGCCAAAGATCCCCCGCTTTACCTTGCTCAATAAACTGAGTCCCCGCCGACACAATCAATGAAGCGTCAAATGTCCCACCACCGAAGTCATAAACCAAAATTGTTTTGACATCATCACTATCAGGCTTAAACCCATAGGAAATCGCCGCCGCCGTTGGTTCTGAGAGCAACTCTAAAGGTGTTAAACCTGCTTTATAAGCAGCCGATCTCGTGGCATTTTTCTGTTTGTCATTAAAATAGGCAGGAATTGTAATCACTGCCTGATTAATCACTTCATTTTGCTTACCGAGGCGATCTCGGCGATAAGCAATAGCATTGCTCACAACTTTTTTAAGAATTTCTGCGGAAATATCTTCAGGCGAATATTCTTTGCCACCCATCCAAACACCAATGCTATTTTCAGTACCATCGCTAGGCGCTGTAACCTTATAAGCACATTTCGATTTATGCTCTTGCACCTTCGGATCGGCAAAACCACGCCCGATTAGTCGCTTGATCGAATTAATCGTATTTTCTGGGCTATGACCCAAATTGTTATACGCAGGTTCTCCCACCTTGATTAGATTATCGATGCAGCTAACGGGTAGCAACTTAAAGCGGGACAAAAGTAGGTCAGTGCAGAATGAAAACAAAATGAAAATAAAGCCCTTGGAACAAGTTACAAGGGCAGATATCGTA
>JAYUSC010000046.1:0-2348 GCA_043755885.1 Pseudanabaena sp.
CAGGTATCACCAAAGATTGTTTTCATAATTTGTATTTATGATTCGTAAGAACGCTTAGGAGAACCATAAAGATAATGATCGTGCTGTTCTGCTCCATCCGTAGGCATAGTATTTAACACCTCTTGAGGGATGTCCGAAATTAGCTCCTCAATAAACATCCAAAATGGCTTACGGGTTTCTTGTTGGCGATGATGCTTAATTCTAGCTAGCAACAAAAAATCAAAAAGTTCCTCTACAACGAGGTCTGGCGATCGCTCTATTTCTTGGATTAGCTTTTCTTTGGTGGTCATCATAGCTTGACTCCTTTACTTGCTAGTATTTTGACATATTTTCTTGCTTTTTCTGTTGGATATGCACAAGAGAATAAGCGATCGCCCTTATTTTGCTGAAAAAACAGCGACTATACCAAACTTGACTCAAGACGCGATCGCAGAAAACTTAATCTCAACCTTCTGATTGAGAGCGCCAGCAATTTTCTGTAACATTGATAGCGAATGTCTATCATAATCAGCGCCCTCAAGCAACTGCGATCGCAGTTGCTTGAGGGCGATCGCGATTATTGGGTTTTGTTTGAGTTTGATGAGATGCGATCGCTGTATAATAATAGCAGTGATAAAAAGGTGAATTCTATTGATTAAAGGAGGAATGGGAATGACAGCACAGCCTATAAACACCAAAATCAAAAATATTATTAAACTGCGATCGAATCATCCAGCATCGATCAAAGAAATGATTCAAAGTGACTTTGCAAAAAGGTTACAAAGTCTTGAATTAGGACTACGCAAAACTCAAACAAGACTAGAACAGTTTGAAATAAAATATCAATGGTCAACTGAAACATTTGTCAATCTTTTTACCAACGATCAGCTACAGCATAGCTTTGACTTTGATGAATGGTTAGGAGAAGCATGGATGTTAGCAAAATTGCAACAGAAAATCGCAATTGTCAAGGAGATTGAATTTGTTGATTGAAGAATATTTTGCCAGAATTAGAAATTTTCTGAACAGTTTAGTAATTGTGCAGAAATTCGAGCTTGAAACAGAAGCAAGAGCCGATTATATTGGATTTATTAGAGGTATCGTATATTTTCAAGATGGAACTATCCTGCACATCCGAGAATTTGTGGATGTAGAGTCATCAATTGATAGAGGTAAATATTCCTATCAATATATGGATCAAGATGAGTGGCTAATCTTCCGTTATGACAACGCGCCCCATCACCAAAAGCTAAATATATCAACATTCCCGCATCACAAGCATCAACAACAAGAAAACAATATTGTTGCGTCAGATGCACCATTTCTAGAAGAAATTTGCCAAGAAATTGAACAGATTATAAAGCAAAAATATAGGGATTTAGGGTGACACCAAACTCGTCTCAAGATGCGATCGCAGAAAACTTAATCTCAACCTTCTGATTGAGAGCGCCAGCGATTTTCTGTAACATTGACAGCGAATGTCCATCATAATCAGCATCCTCAAGCAATTCGCGATCGCAGATTGCTTAGTGCCAATGCGATCATTGGGTTTTGTTTAGGTTTGATGAGAGGCGATCGCACTGTAGATTGATCGATCATCGATATAGAATATAATCACAATAAGAGGATGATCATCATGGCGATCGCACTACAAAGAGATTTAAAAAACTTTTAAATTACATACCAGAAGTAATGACTGACAACAAAAAGTACCGCATTCAACTACAAGGACAATACAAAGCACTTGAAGAACATTTACAAAAACTGGCAAAAGAAAGAGAAAAGCCCATTGAAAATCAAGATTTAGGATTAATCGCCCACTGGGAGAAAACCGTAGCAAACTGTCATAACCAAATCGCAAAATTAGAAAGGAGACTCAGAAGATGAATACAACTTACAAACAACCTATTGATCGCCTCAAGCGCCACATGGCAGAATACCAACCCCAACTAAAACGCGCCATTGCAGCTATTAATATTCTTGAAATAACTAGTCCAGATTCCGATGAGTTCTGTAACGCCCTAGCTGAACTTCACGTTTGCACCACCATCTTAGAACCATACTCAGAAGGAATGCTAGAAGCGATCGAACAGTTTACAGAAGATGACTCTATCTCGACTGATTCATAAATTCTGCTTAATTTCCTTGAAAAACAGTGACTACACCAAACTCATCTCAAGACGCGATCGCAGAAAACTTAATCTCAACCTTCTGATTGAGAGCGCCAGCAATTTTCTGCAATATTAGATAGTGAAGGCACTTCATAATCAGCGTCCTCAAGCAACTGCGATCGCAGATTGCTTAGTGCCAATGCGATCGGCAAGTTGTTTTTGATTTCTAGAAAAGAAGTGGGAGCGCATTGCGCTCCC
>JAYUSC010000047.1:0-13382 GCA_043755885.1 Pseudanabaena sp.
TAAGATTTGAAAAAAGGGAGAGCTTTGCCAATGAAGTCCCAACTGTCTTACAAACTTCCTGAAATCCAATTAGAATCAAATGAAGCCAAAATGCTACCACCAGAAGCACAAAAGAAAATGCAATGCTGGATTCGCAGCCGACATTTAATCTGTTCGGGTAATTTCTTTGTGTTTGAAAGTGTTGATTATAGTGCTGTTGAGCGTTTTGGCGAATCTGTGGCTGCTCTCGGTGGAACTGTCATATCTGTCGATCCTGTCGATAAAATTTGGATGGGTGATCACCGCCAAGTACTTCTCTATCGTTCCAAAGCTAGTCTGCATACGCCTCATCATCAGCTTAAGCAATATTGGATTAAGTATGGCAATTTTCGGACTAGATTTGATGATCAAGTCTAAAACCCAGAATATAATTGCGGTGCTTCGCGCCGCTACCGAATATGATGACCAATAAATTTTTAAAAAGTGTTGCTTTGCAACACTTTTTAAAAATTTATTGGTTTGGGTTTAGGGGCAAAGCGCAATATTATTCGTAAGCTTCGATCGGTAAACAAGAGCAGACAAAATTGCGATCGCCAAAAGCATTATCAATCCGTCCCACGCTCGTCCAGAACTTATAGTCCTTCAGCCAAGGCGCAGGATAGGCGGCTTGATTGCGGGTATAAGGATGCTTCCACTCATCTGCAAGTAAAGTCTCGGCAGTGTGCGGCGCATTTTTGAGCGGATTATCGAGTTTGTGCATATCACCAGATGCGATCGCATTTACCTCTTGCTTAATCAAAATCATCGCATCACAAAAACGATCGAGTTCCGCTTTCGATTCGCTCTCGGTTGGCTCGATCATCATTGTTCCAGCTACTGGCCAAGACATCGTGGGCGCATGAAATCCATAATCCATTAAGCGCTTAGCGACATCATCGACATCGATATTTGCGATCGCTTTGCAATCATGTAAATCGATAATACATTCATGAGCAACTAAGCCGTTTTTGCCTGTATAGAGAATTGGATAGTGCGGTGCAAGTCGTTGAGCCATATAGTTAGCATTCAAGATCGCGACTTCAGTGGCAAGTTTTAAACCCTTCGCTCCCATCAGCGCAATATATACCCATGAAATCGTCAGAATACTCGCGCTACCCCAAGGAGCCGCCGAAATTGTGGTTTGTTCAGGATTAGAAGTAAAAGGATGCTGCGGTAAAAATGGAACTAGCTGCGGCGCAACACAAATCGGTCCCATCCCCGGACCACCGCCGCCGTGAGGAATACAGAAAGTCTTGTGCAAGTTTAAATGGCAGACATCAGCACCGATATCCCCAGGGCGACAAAGCCCAACTTGAGCATTCATGTTCGCGCCATCCATATACACCTGTCCACCGTAATAGTGAATGGTGTCGCAAATATCCTTAATCGATTCTTCAAATACGCCGTGAGTAGAAGGATAAGTAATCATCAGCGCGGCGAGTTCATGTTGATACTTTTCGGCTTTAGACTTGAGATCATCAATATCAATATTGCCTTCGCGATCGCAATTTACAGTCACAACTTTCATGCCCGCCATGACTGCACTTGCGGGATTTGTACCATGCGCTGAAGTGGGGATTAAACAAATATGACGATTAGTTTGACCACGATGTTGGTGATATTCGCGAATCGTTAATAGTCCTGCATATTCGCCTTGTGAGCCAGCATTGGGCTGGAGCGATACACCCGCAAAACCTGTGATTTCGGCTAGCCAATTTTCCAATTGTGCAAATAGAACTTGATAGCCTTGAGTTTGCTCTAGTGGAGCAAATGGATGGATATTGCCAAACTCAGCCCATGTAACGGGAAGCATTTCTGAAGTTGCGTTGAGCTTCATCGTGCAGGAACCGAGGGGAATCATCGATGTGGTTAGCGATAGATCTTTCGATTGCAAACGATAAATATAGCGTAGTAGTTCTGATTCGGAATGGTAGGAGTTGAATACGGGATGGGTGAGGTATGAGGTATTGCGGTTTAGGTGATTGGGGATTGACGACAAAGAAGAGACTGCGATCGCAGTTTCTTCTTTACCAGTAAAAATCGCAATTAGGTCGGTTAAATCTTGTTTAGAAACAGTTTCGTCGAGACTAATTGCGATCGCACTATCTTCTAGGTATCTTAAATTAATCTGTTTGGCAGCGGCTCTAGTTTTAATCGCATTGCTGGAGATTCCCTTTAACTCAATCCGAATCGTATCAAAAAATGCTTGATAGCAAACTTTATGTCCTAGCTTTTCTAAGGATTGGGCAAGAGTTGCGGTTAATAGATTTACGCGCTGAGCAATTCGCTTAAGTCCTTCCGCACCATGATAAACCGCGTACATACTTGCCATGATCGCTAACAAAACTTGAGCAGTGCAAATGTTACTGGTAGCCTTGTCGCGACGGATATGTTGCTCGCGAGTTTGTAGAGCTAATCGCAGCGCAGGACGACCATGCACATCTTTAGAAACTCCAATCATCCGCCCTGGCATTTGGCGCTTGTAGGCTTCTTTGGTTGCCATGTAAGCGGCGTGTGGTCCACCGTAGCCAAAGGGAACGCCAAATCTCTGAGAGCTACCGATCGCAATATCTGCACCAAACTCGGCAGGAGCTTTGATTAATGTCAGCGCGAGCAAATCCGCCGCCACGATCGCTAAACCACCATGAGCATGAATTTGCGAAACACATTCGCTATAGTCATAGATTGCGCCATCGCTAGCGGGATATTGCAACAAAGCCCCAAAATATTCTTTGTCAAATTCAAACTGATCGTGTTTAGCGATCACGACTTCAAGCCCTAAGGGAATTGCACGGGTTTTGACGACTGCGATCGTTTGGGGATGGCAGTCACTAGATATAAAAAATTTATTCCCCTTGTTCTTGGCTAGTCCTAATGCCATCGTCATCGCTTCGGCGGCGGCGGTTCCTTCATCCAAGAGGGATGCATTGGCGATTTCTAAACCCGTTAAGTCGATAATCATGGTTTGGAAATTGAGCAGAGCTTCCAAACGTCCTTGGGCAATCTCGGCTTGGTAGGGCGTGTACTGGGTATACCACCCTGGGTTTTCCAAAATGTTGCGCTGAATAATCGGCGGCGTGATGCAGTTGGAGTAGCCAGTACCAATGTACGATCGCCAAACTTGGTTTTTGGTTGCGATCGACTTTAATTCTTGCAACAATTCATATTCCCCGCGTGCGCTCCCTAACTGCAAAGGCTGCTTAATTGCGATCGCCTCAGGCACAGTTTTTGAAATCATTTCATCGAGAGAGTCACAACCAATTGCTGTCAGCATTTGCTGGATTTCTAAAGAACTTGCGCCAATATGACGACCGACAAAGCTATCAGTCGGCGCAAACTCTTCATCGCTAAGAGTTTCGCCAATATAGTCCTGATTTGTTTTCGCTAAAGAAAAAGCTGGAACCTTCAATGATGTTGTTTCGGTGGTTTCTGCAATGGTCGAGTCTTGGTTTGTCACGGCTAGAGAAGGTTCCAACATAGAGGTTATTGTGTAGAGTCAGCCCCTATGCTATTACAAATTCATTACAAAGTGTTAAGGATAAATGAGATTTATTAACCTAACTTGCATTTTTTTTATGATATTATTCTCTTTTATAGCTGAATACCCGCATGATTCACGACATAATCGAATTGTCTTCTGACTCAGATCTATTCTTTGATATTTGTATTATTGGTAGTGGCGCGGCTGGTATTGCGATCGCCAGAGAATTTATAAATACAAGCCAAAATGTCGTGATCCTAGAAGGTGGTGGCAAAGACTTTGAGCAAATCAGTCAAGATCCCTATCAAAGTGAAGTCATCGGGCTAGCTCATGGAGGTATTCACCAAGCAAGAGCGAGAGTAGTAGGAGGTACAACAACCCTTTGGGCTGGACAGGCTCTTCCATTGTGGAATATGGATTTTCAGTATCGCGAATGGGTCGATTATAGTGGTTGGCCAATAGCTAAGGAGCAATTGGCAGACTATTACAAAAGAGCTGAAGTAGTCATGCAAATACCTCAAGTTACCTACGATTTAGCAACATGGCCTGTTGCAAATCATCCCAAATATGATTCAAATACTTTCACATCTTATTTCT
This sequence comes from Pseudanabaena sp., assembly GCA_043755885.1. Classification (GTDB taxonomy): domain Bacteria; phylum Cyanobacteriota; class Cyanobacteriia; order Pseudanabaenales; family Pseudanabaenaceae; genus Pseudanabaena. Next base: position 4,097 of record JAYUSC010000047.1, read on the forward strand.
CTCAATTCACAAGCACTCCCAATTTTTCTCAAAAATATTATTCTGAGCTAAAAAACGCTCCCAACATAACATTGCTCACCCATGCAAATGTTTTATTGCTAGAGCCGACAGCAGATGCTACATCTATTTCTAAGGTGTTAGTACGTTCTATGTCTGGGACAAATATTCAGGTTAAGGCCAAGTTTTTTATAATTTGTTGCGGAGGCATTGAATCAGCACGTCTGCTTCTTCTCTCCGATTCTGTTGAGACCGCAGGGATCGGGAATCGTTATGACAATGTTGGTCGTTTTTTCCAAGATCATCCTGGAGTAGGTATTCCCATATCTCCAATCAATCGAAATCTATTTAATCCTTGGTGTAATGGATTGCGTAGAAAAAATATTAAACATGCTCTGAAGGTTGTACCAAGTGAAATATTTCAAGAGAAGCACCAAATTCTTCAGGTTGGGGCAGAAGTTTACTACCCCACCGAACAAGATGATACGGTAGTAGCTGCAAAAGAAATCCTGAGATCTTTACGGAGTTTCACTGATTGGAAATCTTTGCCTCAAAAGACTTTTACCATTTTCAAAAATCCTGCCAGACTAATATCTGCTATATACAGCTACTATGTTTTGAAGCAACCCGTCTCTATAGGAAGTACCCAGCCCTATATAGGAATAGGCGTTGAACAAGAACCAAACCCCAAAAGCCGTATTACCCTCAGTCGAGAAGTTGACTGCTTAGGAAAGAGAAGATCGGTTTTAGACTGGCAACTGACTGGTAAGGAAGACAAATCAATAGAGGTATTTGTTCATGCTCTTGCCAAAGAGTGGAAACTTTTGAATGTTGCAGATATTGACTTAAACAACTTCCAAATTATGGGTAGAAGTAAAGGTGAATACGGCGGATATGTTGATAGCGCTCACCATATCGGGACTACGAGAATGGGGAACGATCCTAAGACTAGTGTTGTTGATGCTGATTGTCGGGTTCACGGCTACAACAACTTATACATTGGCAGTAGCTCTGTGTTTTCAACAGGTGGCTTCTCAAATCCAACCCTCACAATAATTGCATTGTGCTTGCGTATAGCTGACAAGCTAAAGCTAGCTTTAGCCGCACCTAATTTTTGAATAAGTAGCTAGGCGCAATTAAATATAAAACCCAAAGAAGCGGGTTCGCCCGCTTCTTTGGGTTCTGGTTTTTATTATGCCTAGCTACTTACAGGGTTAATGGCGCGGGGCTACAAAAAAAAGCATAAGGATCAGGCAATAGGCAAGCAGTTTGGTAGGATTAAGAGCATTATTTTATTTACTGCGCTTAATTTTTGAGATTTTCTATGCAGCCCAACGTCAAGCCCAATTTCAAAATCAAAAGGCAAAGTCTTGGCAAGAAATTTTCTTGGACTCCATATTTATTTCTACTACCTGCGATCGCATTCCTATTTTTAACTTCATTCTTACCAGTATTCCAAGCGATATATTTAAGTTTTACTAATTATGATTTTGTTGGTAGTCCTGAGTTTATTGGATGGAAAAATTATCTAAATCTTTGGAAAGATCAAACTTTTTGGAAAACATTAGGTAATACTTTAACTTATCTGGTCTTTGCAGTTCCTAGTCTCGTAATTTTGCCATTAGCTTTAGCGATCTTAGTGAATCAAAAATTACGCAGCATTAAATTCTTTCGAGTTATTTATTATTTCCCAGTTATTGTTTCGGTAGTTGTTGCTGGTATCGCTTGGAAATGGGTTTATGCAGAAAATGGGCTTTTAAATTATTTCCTATCGATCATCTCTTGGCAATCTGTCAAAATCCCTTGGCTAACTGATCCTAAAACTGCTATTTTTGCGATCATTGCGGTGGTAATTTGGCGCGGTGTTGGTTACTATATGGTGATCTATCTGGCAGGTTTACAGGCGATTCCCGCAGATTTATATGAGGCGGCTGCCATTGATGGTTCTGATGGCTGGCAGAAGCATTGGGATATTACAATTCCCTTGATGCAGCCCTATATTATTCTTGTAGCGGTGATTTCTTCGATTGGGGCAATGAAAGTATTTGAAGAAGTTTATATTATGTCTCAAGGTGGTCCCGCGAATAGTACCAAAACCGTTGTTTATTATTTGTATGACAAAGGTTTTACCAGTTTAGAAATGGGATATGCTTCTGCGATCGGGGTATTTTTATTCCTAATTATCTTTGTTATTTCCATCCTAACTTTTAAATTTATTAATCCTGCCAAAACAATTTAATTATGCTTAAAATTAGTTCTGTTTTATTAAGTGTTTTCTTGGCAACCTCCCTACCTGTTTTTGCTCAGAATAGCTCAGTTAAATTAACTCCTATATTCCAATCGCAATTTTCTCGAAATCTTGAGAAGAATTTCCAAGAAGCAAAATCTGATGGTTGTTTTATTTTATATGATTTAAAACGCGATCGCTATATTCGCTATAACTCAAATCGCTGTAAAAGACAGTTTATTCCTGCTTCCACGTTTAAAATATTCAATTCATTAGTTGCTCTCGAAACTAATGCGATCGCAAATGAGAATACGGTAGTTGCTTGGGACGGAGTAAATCGCACATTTCCTATCTGGAATCAAGACCAAACTATGCGAACTGCCTTTTCGCGATCGGTGGTTTGGTTTTACCAAGACTTAGCTCGAAAGATTGGTAAAGAAAGAATGACCAAGTATATCCAAGCTGTTGGTTATGGGAATCAAGATATATCTCCCAAAATTGATTCTTTTTGGTTAGAAGGTCGCCTCAGAATTTCGCCAGAGGAGCAAGTTAAGTTTTTAGTCAAACTTTATAAAGAAGATTTACCATTTTCTAAATCGGTGATCAAGACAGTCAAAGATATGATCGTAATTGAGCGCCAAGAATCTTATACCCTAAGCGGTAAAACAGGTTGGTCGAGAAGCCCTGATGGGACAAATAATTTAGGCTGGTATGTTGGCTATTTAGAAAAAGACAACAACGTATATTTCTACGCCTTAAATTTTGAGAATCAAGACCCTAATTTTCAAATGGGCGCAATTCGCAAAAAGATTTTGTCTGACATTTTTCAAGATTTACAACTTATAAATTCTAAATAATCATGAGAAATAAAGAACAGAAATTATCGACATTAAATTTTTTCAGAAATATTCCTCAATTTGTGCTTTTAATTGCGATCGCAACTTTAACAGTATTTCCTCTACTCTGGCTGATCAGTACTGCTTTCAAATCGCCTAGCGAAAATATTTTTCAATCTACGCCACAGCTATTCCCGACCCAGCCCACCTTTGATAACTTCATCAAAGTCTGGAAAAATTCCCGTTTTGACCTTTATCTCTGGAACAGCTTTTTTGTTTCCAGCATCACCGTAATTTTAAATCTGCTATTCTGCTCTCTCGCCGCTTTTCCCTTAGCCAGATTGGAATTTAAAGGACGCGATCCGATCTTTTGGGCGATCGTGGGGACAACGATGATTCCGTTTCAAATTACGATGATTCCTCTATATATCTTGGCTGTGCAGCTCAATCTCAAAAACACATACGCTGGCTTGATTTTCCCCTATGTAATTTCTGCTTTTGGCATATTTCTACTGCGTCAAGCCTTTCAAAGCGTTCCCAAAGAAATGGAAGAAGCCGCCAGAATGGATGGCTGCTCTAGCTTAGGAATCTGGTGGCACATTATGTTGCCTGCGGCGCGTCCTGCCCTGACAACTCTTGCTGTATTTACCTTTGTGGCGATGTGGGGCGATTTCCTCTGGCCATTAGCGATCGTTGATAAGGCTGAGCTTTATACCCTTCCGCGTGGGATTGCTAGTCTTGCTAGTGCCTTTTCTGAGGATTGGCGTTTAATTGCCGCTGGTTCAGCGATTTCGATGCTTCCAGTATTTATCGTGTTTATATTTCTGCAACGCTACATCATCCCCACCGAAGCAAGTATTGGCGTTAAAGGATAATTATTTTTGAGGTCGATTTATCCGAATTACTTGACTTGCTAAGTCATCACAAGCCAAAATCGCTTCATTGATTTGAAACGCCATTCTTTGACGATCCGAGTCATCTTTGCAAGCAATGATTCCAGCATGTTTAAATTGCAACCGATCTAGACGAAAAAATCTTTTCTGTTGATCGTTAAAACGGCGCGATCATTATTTGTTGCAAAAGCTAAAACATCTTCATCGCTTTTTCCTGCATTGCCTGCTTCTTGCACTGTCAGGACATTATGTCCTAGCGATCGCAATAATTCAGTAACTTGGCGGGGGAATTGCTCATCAGCATAGAGATTTGCCATAAACTTCAGTCTTCTTCATTTTCTCTAATTGCGGTTTCAATCTCTTCGGAATTTGCAGCAAAATACATCCAAGCATTGGCTAAGTCGGTAGCTGATAAAGTCGGATAATCGTAGAGAAGTTGAGTTTCGCTAATTCCTAAGCGATAGGCATTGACAATCAACCACACAGGAATACGAGTCCCTGCTATGCAAGCGTCCCCGCCGCAGACACCAGTGGTTTTGCTGATACCTCGCCAATTTATATTGAGACTGCGCGACAGTAGTTGGATTACCTCTGCTTTTTCTGAGGAAGAGAGCGCAAGAAGCTGAGGTGCAATTTCTTTAAGCATGATTTCTTGCCAAAAGCTAAGATTTCATTATTTTACTTCGGATTGAAAAATTTATTATAAAAACAGAGCCAAAAAATACACCGCCCACGTAGTGGGCAGTGTATTTTTTGGGGTTTTACAGATAAATCTTGCAATAGTTTGCGACTTAAGGTAATTTATGACTCTTAAAGATTGGGTTTTACAATGGGCATTCGCAGAAAAATTCAAAACCTTATCTATTTGCTGCCGATCGCAATTTTGTCACCAAGTATTGCGATCGCAACACCAGTCATCGCCCAATCACAAGTACAAACTATTCAAAATATCATTTATGTAAATCCGCAAACTGGTAGCGATCGCCCTGACCAAGGCAGCAACACCGCACCTTTCAAGACGATCACCTATGCGATTAGCCGCGCTCAGGCTGGACAAATTATTCAGCTAGCCTATGGAACCTACAGCAGCGCTACGGGTGAGCAGTTCCCCATACGGTTGCGATCGGATTTGACCTTGCGCGGTCATGAAGCGAATAAAGGCAAAGATATTGTGATTTTGGGTGGCGGAAATTTACGGGCTGGATCAGGATTTCCGCAAAATGTGGCGATCGCAGTTGGCGATCGCGCCGAACTGCGGGGCGTGACCGTGACCAATCCCAATGCTAGAGGCTATGGACTATGGATTGAGAATACGAGTCCTGCGATCGCAAATAATACTTTTCTAGATAACAAGCAAGATGGCGGCTTAATCACAGGTAAATCAACGGCGATCATTTCGACAAATCAATTTTTTCGCAATGGAACCAGTGGCTTAGCAATCGAGGGTGAAGCGCGTCCAGATATTCGGGGCAATCTCTTTCAGCAAACTACTTTTGGCATGAGCATTCGTCAGGACGCAGCGCCGCAAATCACCGAAAATACTTTTACGCAAAATCAAAATGGCATCCTCATCCAAGCTAATGCTAAACCAGTTTTGCGTGGCAATGCGATCGTTAATAATCGTAATTATGGCTTAACGATTTCAGATATGGCGAGTCCAGATTTGGGTAAACCTAATGATGATGGCAACAATACTTTTCAGGGCAATGGCACGTTTGATTTGCAAAATGTCAGCCGTAATGCCGTTGCTGTGAGCGGAAATCAATTGGACAGTAAAAGAGTGAAGGGAAATTTGCAATTGTCGGGGCTGCGATCGCCATCGAATCTTTTTGCAAATAACCCTTCGATAAATGCGACAACTTCAAAAGCAATTACGACAGCGCCAAGCAACCTACCCAAAAGCGATCGCTTTGCCAATATCAACCAACAACTCGAACAACAGATCACTACCAGCCAGCGCACGAATCTTGCGTCTAATTTTGATAATTCCTCTAATCCTGTCTGGTACGAGCCTGTTAACTCTGTAATCGTCAGAATTACACCGCAGGGACCTAGTACGCCGATTCCTGCCAATCCCGAAATTAACACGAGTTTACCGCCTGTGCGATCGCAACCACCTAGCGGCGAACCCGTCAATCAACCAATCCAAATCGCTCCTCTTGCTAATACCAATTTTAAGCCCCAAAATCCACCACGCTATCGTGTGGTTGTGCCAGTATCCTCGGAAAACGCGGTTGCCCAAGTACGTCAGATTGTGCCAAATTCCTTTGCATCTCGACTCAATGGCTATTTAGTCGTCCAGATCGGAGCCTATAGCGATCGCAATATCGCCGAAATCCAAGTTTCTCGCCTCTCAAAACAAGGTTTATCAGCAAGAATTGAGTCCATCAATCCATAGTAGGTGCAATCCCAAGATGAGATATGGCACTTCTCACCGTATTTCATCTTGGGATTTTCTGTAAAAACAGATAAGATGTAGAAATCTTTTTTGGAAAATTTTCTATGACCTTAAACAAAGTTCACTTAGTTGGTCGCGTAGGACGTGATCCTGAAGTTAAATATTTTGAGTCTGGCAAAGTGGTCTGCAACTTCACGATCGCAGTTAATCGCAATACCAGCAATCGCGATGATCCACCCGATTGGTTTGACTTAGAAATGTGGGACAAAACTGCCGAAGTTGCCAAAAACTTTGTCAGAAAAGGAAGCTTGATTGGCATATCAGGATCGCTCAAATTTGATCGTTGGAACGATCGCACCACAGGCGACGAACGCCAAAAACCCGTAGTGCGTGTGGATCGACTAGATCTACTTGGTTCTCGCAAAGACAATGAAGCGGCTAGCAGTAGTAGTAGCGGCGGCTATGACGACGATTTCTAAGACGAAGATTTCTAAATTTAAAAGCCTTGCTTAGCAAGGCTTTTAAGACTTTCTATTCGGTTGAAGACGGTTTTCCTACTCAAAACTTCGCGATCGCATCAGTAAGAATATATTCAGACATTTTTATTGATACAGGAAAACTTTTATGTTTAATCTTGGCGAACTCAACTCCACCAACAACCTTTTGATCGATTACCTCAAAAGCCAATCACCTGAAAGCCTAGCCACAGTCGCGCAGTCCGTCACGCCTGAAGCGCAACAAATTATCAACCAAAACATTCAAAACTTGCTGGGTATATTGCCACCACAGCATTTCAACGTCAGTATTACCACCGATCGCGAAAACTTAGCAGGATTGATCGGCTCAGCGATGATGACAGGTTACTTCATCCGCCAAATGGAAACGAGAATGCTTCTAGATCATTCCTTGGAGACGCTATAACTATTGATCCCAAAAAGTAAAGGCGGAGCAAAGCTCCGCCTTTACAAACAGAAATAAAAAAGGGAGCGCTTAGCGCTCCTTTTTTTATTTCTGTTTTATTTCTTTTTATGTCCGTGAAAACGAATTCCTAAGAACACATCGTAGATAAAACCAGCTAGATCTGGCATCTTAAAAATGCCTAAGGTTTGCGGCGAACCATTAGCATCAAGCAAAGGCTTCATCTGATAGTAGGTAGTTTCGTAATAGTACCAAGGCACATTTGGCCAGAGGTGATGTATTAGGTGATAGTTTTGACCTAATAGCAAAATGTTCAAAAACTTGCCTGGATAGACTCTGGCATTTTTCCAGCGCGATCGCTCCACAAAAGGACGATGTGGCAAGTAGTCAAAGAATAAGCCTAACAAAAGTCCCATCACCGCTGCTGGCACAAACCAGAAGTTCATCATGTAGCCAAGAAACCCGTAATGATAACCAACAAATAATGTGGCGACCACAATCATGCGACTAATCGCCCATTCTAAAAGCTCGTAATTTCTCCAGAGACGACGCTGGAAAAAGAAAATTTCGTGATAGAAAAAGCGAGCTGCAATCAACCACAATGGGCCACCTGTCGAAACAAAGTGGTCTGGGTCATCTTCTTCATCATTTACATGGGCATGGTGCTGCATGTGGACGCGAGTAAATACTGGGAAAACAAATCCTTGCAATATGGCGGCAATATGCCCGATCGCAGCATTAACAATGCGATTGGGGTGAGCCACATTATGGCAAGCGTCATGAATAACTGTACCGAGTACATAAAGCGCCGAAAAATTACAAACAAATACGAGCCAGTGCGCCCAGCCCCATATCCAATAACCTGTTGTCGATGCAGTTGCTAAAACGATTGAACCCAGTAGCAGTAGTATCGTCGGATTAAATCCCTGTGCTGCACCCATCACACCGATTGGAACAGTTAGGGCTTTGCCCTGCTGCATTGTGTTACTCCTTACTCAAATTTTCTATTTTTATAAAATCAAATATATTTGATTGTTGCGTTTTATTACATTTTTTACTATCCCCTATGCTACCGATAATCGAGCGAGATTGCAACTTTGATTTTGAAGTCATCAACCAGTTAGGCTAGAGCCAATACCTTGGAAGAAAAACCATGATAGGAAAAAATTACTGATAAAGATCGCGAGTAGTGCCGTAACAACGGCGGTGGTGGTGGACTCGCCCACACCCTTTGCGCCACCTGTGGTGGTCAAGCCCCATGTTGTGCCGATCGCCGCAATTAACACACCAAAGATGCTGGATTTGATCAGAGCCGCGATTAAATCCCAAGGCTTGAGTAAATTTTGGACAGAATTCAGAAACATGTTGTAGGGAATGGCGTACATGGTTTGAGATAGAAATAAGCCGCCAGCCATACCTGTTAAAAATCCTAAGATTGTCAAAATTGGGAGCATTAATAGACAGGCGATCGCACGAGGGGTGGCGAGATAATCCACAGGATTTGTGCGGAGCATGTAGAGCGCGTCGATCTGCTCAGTGACTTGCATTGTGCCAATTTCGGCGGCAAATGCTGAACCAATCCGCCCCGCGATGATTACGGCTGTGAGTACAGGAATTAGCTCACGTGCTAAGGCGATCGCTAAAATCCCACCGATCGCCTGTTGTGCGCCAAAGTTAATAAATTCTCGCGCCACTTGGATCGTAAATACAGCGCCGACAAAGGAAGCTGTAATCACAGTAATCAGTAGTGACTCAGTGCCAACAATTGACATTTGCTCGATCGTGTTACGCCAATGGAAGCGGCGATAGATCAAAACATGGGTGATGATTTGTCCGATCAGTAAACAACTTTGTCCTAGCTTAATTAGCCAACTGCCAAAATTTCCCATGTTTTAAATTTCCTGAATCACCACTGACAAGCAGCAAATATTGTTGGTTGTTTTTATCTTAATCTTCGCAATTATATCTGTAGTCACTTGTTATTAGGACAAATCAAAACCGAAAAAGTGTGAGGCGG
>JAYUSC010000048.1:0-5418 GCA_043755885.1 Pseudanabaena sp.
GGCGCAAAGCGCCGCCACTCTTTTTTTGGTTTTATGCTTTGACTTCAACCATATATTGAATACGATTTGAATCCAGATCCCACTCTGTCGCCGTACCCGTCAAATTTTGACCAGTGAGAGCGGAAAACCATCCTCCTAAAAATCCTGCTTCCACGCTAAAGGATTTAACTGCAGAGTTATCATTAATTTTTAATATCCCTGAATTCTCGATTGTCACTAGCAAAAGTCCATCTTGAGCGTGGGTAAAATCAACAATGATTTTGCCTAACCCATGCACTCCCCAGAGTTGCTGTAAGATCGCGAAAAATTCTGGGGCATTCATATTTGCGATCGCAGTTCCGTAATAACCTTCGATCTCTTTGGCAACCCTAGAGTAAAAAGACTTACCCCAACTATAACCAAAGGTATAGAAAGCCATCGAGGCAGCTTCACCCGCCTCAGCCAACAGAGTTTCATGAATGCAATTAAGCAAGATTTCTGGAATTGCAATTAAGCGTTTTCCTTGTCGATTTGATAAAAGTCCAGAGGCGGAGTCAGCCTGTACATATGCTCTAGGTGAAAAGTAGTTAGAGGGAATTGACTCTGGACGTACTTGGGTTGAATTCATGATTATTTTCTTATGATATATTCGCTTTCATTTTCTTAAACAAATATTTTTTGGGGTGGGCTTTGCCCACCCAAAAAATATTTGTTTTTACTGGCTACTCATCATTTCATGAGCCATTTGTACATAGGGAGTCATCAATTCTGCTTGGTTTTTGGGCAGTTGTGCATTGATTGCTTGCCCCAAAAACTTGTAACCCTGATAGTTAAGCTGCATGGCAAGAAAAATATTTTGTTGCCAATATAGCACCCGATCCTTAAGCAATTCCTCATCTTGCAAGAGCATAGCAAGGGCAAGACAACGCAATCCCAAAGTCATATCACGTTGACACCGCTCTACTCCCAGCTTATCCATTGGTCTAGACTCAAAGCGATCGCCATTGCTCATAGCTGTCAGCGCATAGTCAATGATCTCTGACTCCTTACTCTCGATAACACTGTACACTTGCTTACGGATTTGCCAAGTAGACAAGGTTTTGTCTAAAAGCCGAAAATCTTTGGCATTTACATAGGTTCCATCAGCATTCTTTAGTACGTTTTCTAGCAATGTAATCATTTTCTTTGCCTCTGTTTAGTTAACTCTTAAAACTTGAAATCAAAAATCTTCAAAAGAAGAACATTTATAAACCACTTAATCCCAACTAATCTGATCCTTTACAGAAGTTACAGTAGCTGGAGTAGAAGTTTGAGTTGGGACATTCCACCGCACCGTTGCGAATAGATTTCCAACGGTCATCGCCTCAATATTATGAGAGGGAACACCAACTAGTGGAGAAACATGAAGAGGAATCCTCTTATGCTGACTTGCTTTTGGACTAATACCTCCAGTTGGGCGTTTACCCGTACTAGGATTAAGCGATCGCTTAATCCAACGATTAAATCCGCTCCAAATCCCCTTTAACCACCGCCACAACAAGCCAGATACATCTGTCTTCAAGATATTGACAGAACTGGGATTATTTTTCTTTTTCATGATTTATCCTGCCCAACTTAGGCTTTAACTAAAAGGTCAACTTCAAGGGGAATTTCTTCAGCACTAAAGCGTTGTTCGATCTCCGAAACAGTTGCGCCAGAAGACATCCAAAATTCGGCGGCGCGAATCCGTTTCGCAGAGCCAACTAAAAAACGACAATAATCATTGCCCATCGAATAGCACTGCACCTCCGTACTGCTGAGATCTTTCTCGAAGATCACACTAAAGAACCCTGCTAACAAACCAGCATAAAGATGACATACTGGCTTACCAATTTTCCCCAAAGTCTTGGCTATCGCAGAGTCAAAAAGATCGACAAAGATAAAGCCTTCCTTTAAAGAAGTCATGTCTAATTTCCATGTCCCCCACCCCTGAGCCGTTAATGGCCACCACCAAGTCTCCATCGCAAAGGAAAGATTAGAAGTAGCTAAGGTCAGGTTGTAGTACTCTTGGAACCAGCTTGCAAATGCGATCGCATCTTGTTTACCCCAGTTTTGACCGATCATATAGAGTAGCCAACCAGCAGAGTCGCCCACTTCATGCTCTAAGCCCTTTAACAAGGAAACGATAAAATCTTCACCCACCAGAAGATTACGTTGCTTGTGATAGTCTTTAATCTCTCCTTCCTGCATATTAAAATCAAAAAAAGTATAGCGGCTGTAATGGCATACTTTCCATACTGAAGGCATAGGCGTAGCTGGGGTCCGAAAGCTTATAAGCTCAGTCATGATCTAAATTCTCCTATTTACAATTAGTTTTTAATTAGCAACCATTTAAGAATTACTTTCTACGGTCAAAGACTCTAAGAGATCCCCCTCAATCCCCCTTGTAAAGGGGGAAGAATTTAATCCTCCCCCCTTTACAAGGGGGGCTGGGGGGGGATCTAGACAATGCTTAGATTCTTAGACTTATTTGCTAACCCTACGGGTTAACAAAGTTCCCATCTCCTTTTCAAACTGCCGATCAACTTCTTGCATCCTCTGTAAAGCGGAGCGCAAAATTAACTTGCCCTCGTATACGAGAGTCTCGCCAGTAATCGGGTGAATCAGCGATTGCTGCGCTTTTTTGCCAACCAACGACTCTAGCTCTGCTTCAGAACCAACATATTTACCTTTGGGGACTTCAACCACCAATCCCGCTTCGAGGATTTTACATTGACATGCAAGCCGCGCATTAGGTTTCTCAATCCGCATTAGATTTAAGGTGATCAGTTCTTGCTCAGTTGGGGGAGACAGACATTCCATCCCTTCTTGGACAAAGACATGACAGGTAGCGCAACGACCTTGCCCCCCACAGGCTTTTAAAATCTTGGCATGATTGCTGAGCAAAGCACTGAGAAGACGAGTACCTTTGGCAGATTTGGAGGATTTCCCATCAATCGTCAGAGCAACTAGGTCACCTTTAAAACTAGGTGCAGAAGATGACAAAGATAAAGCTTGCTTCTGAGCGCGGATTACACTTGTCACATTTTGAATCACCTTCACAAATTGATTATGGTTGGCGGGGTCACTACTGACTACATCATTGAACCCTTTTTTTTCCATAATCCAGTGACGATAGAAGTCAGGAATCACCGCATCATGAGACACCATAATCACTGGCAAATTTTCCCACTCTTGATGACAAATGCGATAGATTTCAAAACAACTACTTTGATCGACATTACCAAGCAACAATAGATCGGTAGAACCAAATGACATGGTTTCAATTAATTCTGTGTACTCACCACAGATATAGATATTCCATTTGCCAATGTCTTGCACAGTTTGCAGCAAACGTTGCAGCACAACTGGATTGGATTCTGCGATCACGATCCTCAAGGTAGGATCGTAAGGGCGATCGCTAATTGAGTTGTTGGAGCTTTGCCCCGAATTTGACTGGTTTTTACTTTCGATATGGTTAACTTGGTTCATAATATTTGCCTATTTAGATGGTTTCACGATAATCTTGCGCTAAATTCAATCAACTTATTAGCTAAATCAAGGAGATTGCTTGCAGTTGAGAAGAGAGATTACTCCGCTTGTTTTGAGCGTTCAAGATCATTGCTGAGACGTAATCAGCTGGAATGGGAGGACAATATAAGTAGCCTTGGTAAGTATCACAACCCAAATAAGTTACTTGTTCGAGCTGTTGAAGTGTTTCGACCCCTTCAGCAATCACTTCTACTCCCAACTTTATTGCCATATCAACAATTGCCTCTAGCATGATGGAAACTGATTTTTGGTATCGAGAGTCTTGATGAACAAGTCCTTGGATAAATCGCCGATCAATTTTGATGATACTTGTAGGCAATTCTGATAAATATTCTAAAGAGCAATAACTAGTACAAAAATCATCTAAGGCAATCTTAATACCAAGTTCATGCAGCCCCTGAAGTACAAATTTAATATCGGACATATTTGTGATGGCAGAACTCTCCGTAACTTCAATGCCAATGCACGATGGGGACAAATTATATTCTTGGAGTAAGGTTGTGATCACAGTCAAGCATTCCTTTTCTTGTAAATAACGAGTAGAAAAATTTAGGAATACAGGAACAGCGACGTTAATTTCTTGCCAAGCAACGATTTGAGTAAGCGCCTTGCGAAGTAGCCATTTGTGAAATTTGGCAACTAAACTTGTTTCGCAAACCTCTAAAGCTCCAATAAATTTCGCAGTATCGACGTTACCAAGAACTGAGGATTGCCATCGAGTTAGGGCTTCCATACTGACAATTTTATTGCTGCTGACGCTACTTTGAAGCTGATAATGTAGAAGCAATTCATTATTGTTTATCGCTTCTTCGATTAATTGGGCGCTAATCTCATTTGGGTCTTTCATATTCACAACAACTGGGGGATGAATGATTGGCTTGATTTGGGTGGTTAAAGATTGCGATTAAAGAGAAATAATTTGATTGACTTGAATAGATAGATTGCTACTAACCACGATCGCAATGTAACCACCGATGATGCGATCGCATTCCTTAAGAAATCGTCTAACCCAGAGCTTTAAACTTTGATACTGCTCATCAGTGAGTTGCTCATCGGGAATATCTTTGCTGAAGTAAGAAATAGCCCCCGTATACTCAACTGACCACCATTCAAGCCAAGGATGCTCTAGGACAGTGGCTGCATGAGCTTTTTTCCAGTAGTTGCCCAGCACCATTTCACCAAAGTATTTCTTACTAAAACCAGTGAGTTGGTTGAGAGCTGATATCACTTGCTGATAGGTTAGCCCTTGAATAGATGTTTGCCGTTCAACCGCTGTAGCTACTTTTACAACTTCGTTAACGCTCTCTTTGCCAAACAACATTTGTTGCAGTTGCGCTTTTAATAAATGCATATTCTGAGGGGAACTGCTTAAAACTTCATAGACTCCTTTAGAAATTGCCCAGTCTCGAAAAAATTGGTTGACGCTACTTCCGTCAGTCAACAGAATTATCGGCACATCTTGAAATTGATTAGCATATTTGCGATGCGCTTCTAAAATACTAATTTCTGGCAAATTACCGAGAATGAATAAATCAGGAGTGCGTACACCTAGTGCTTGATCTATCTCTTGGCAATTTCCACAACTTGTAACCTGATGATGATCTTTTATTAACTCATCAACGATCAAACAGCGACTGGAGAGATTCGATTCAGCAAGAACAACTATAAGCGATCGCTGATTAGTTGTACGCATAGTTACACTCATATTTACAATCTGGCTCTCTTTGCTTAATAGTTGCATTTTCCTGTATTCCTTAACTCCAGTGAAGCAATCATAGGGCAGCAACTGGATAAGGCTTTAACTCGTTTTTTACAAATTAGTCGATTTTTGACATGAGTTTCCAAACCCAAAAAGAGTTGCGGCGCTTC
>JAYUSC010000049.1:0-2340 GCA_043755885.1 Pseudanabaena sp.
ATATAAAGCCCCAAAATCTGTACCGCCCGCGTAGCGGGCGGTACAGATTTTGGCTCTGGGTTTTTAATTATACTGAGGTACTTAAGTTGATCATATACATCGGGAAATTTTAAGGATGGATACTTGGGAAAGCTTTCGGATGGCAGGCAAAACCCTCGCCGCTAATCGCTTACGTAGCACATTGACGATGCTTGGTATCATCATCGGCAATGCTTCCGTAATTTTGATGGTTGGTATCGGTCAAGGCGCACAAAAATATGCAGCGCAACAGTTCCAGTCGCTTGGAACAGATGTGATTTTTGTGATTACTGGTACTGACAATGCAAGGCGTAATGTCATCGCGCCGCCCAATCGACTAGTGCTTGCCGACGCTGAGGCGATCGCCACCCAAGTACCCACCGTTCGCAGTGTCGCAGCGCAAATCAATGGCTCCGAGCTAGCGATCGCAGGCAACAATACCAAACGAGCCACCCTGATCGGCACGACGGACACCTATGCGATCGTCCGCAGTGCCGAAGTTAGCTCAGGACGTTTTTTTAATGAGGAAGATCTCAAGCGGAATGCGCGGGTGGTCACGGTAGGGGCTGCGATCGCCAAAGATTTATTTCCACAGGGGAGTGTGATCGGACA
Organism: Pseudanabaena sp.; assembly: GCA_043755885.1. GTDB lineage: Bacteria > Cyanobacteriota > Cyanobacteriia > Pseudanabaenales > Pseudanabaenaceae > Pseudanabaena. Next base: position 631 of record JAYUSC010000049.1, read on the forward strand.
GACATTGAGAATGCGCGGTACTAGCTATGAAGTAATCGGTGTGATGTCCGAAAAAGGTGCTTTTCTGGGTACAAACCAAGATGACACGATTTTTATGCCGATTACGACGATGAGCAGCAGACTGACAGGTCGAACTTCTCCTTATGGAGTTGCTGTCGCCGTAATTAATGTGTCAGCGACTAGCAATGACAATGTGGACGCAGCTCAATTCCAAATCTCGAACCTACTGCGATTGCGTCACCGCAGTTCTGATGTCAATGCTGACGATACATTTACGGTTCGGACTCAACAGGATGCACTGGAAATTGTTGGTAATATTACGGGTGCATTAACGATCATGCTGGCTGCGATCGCAGGTATTTCGCTGCTAGTTGGCGGTATTGGGATCATGAATATCATGCTGGTATCAGTCACCGAGCGCACCAGCGAAATCGGACTTCGCAAAGCGATCGGCGCTTCACCCAGCGATATTCTCACTCAGTTTACGATTGAGGCAGTGATTTTGTCATTACTAGGTGGTGCGATCGGTACAGGTATTGGCGTTGGCGGTATTTTATTCATTGCCGCAGTTTCTCCATTACAAGCTGGTGTATCCATTAGTGCCATCTGTCTAGCTGTCGGCGTTTCGGGCGGCATTGGTTTATTTTTCGGCATCTTCCCAGCCCGACAAGCAGCCCGACTCGATCCAATTGTGGCTTTGAGAAGTATTTAAAACCAACACAATAGGCGGCGCGAAGCGCCGCCTATTGTGTTTTGTTGTGGCGGGCACACCCCGCCACAACAGGTTTAGAGCAATTATTCTGTTGAAAGACCTCATTGAAAAATAAATTATGACTACTACTAGTGCGATCGCAACAATTCCCGAAATAGCTGATGATTCTCGACGCGAAATCGTCCGTTTGAATGATGTCTGTAAATATTATGGTCAAGACGATACGCTCGTAAAGGCTCTAGATGATGTCAGCTTTGTGATTAAAGAAGGCGAATATTGCGCGATCATGGGCGCGTCTGGTTCGGGCAAATCTACTTGCATGAATATCATTGGTTGCCTTGATAGCAGCACATCGGGGCAGTATTTTCTAGATGAACAAGATGTCTCTCATATGCAGGAAAGCGATCTTGCCAAGGTTCGCAATCTCAAAATCGGCTTTATCTTTCAGCAATATCATCTCTTACCGCAACTCTCAGCAATGGAGAATGTGATGTTGCCAATGGCTTATGCCAATATTCGTCCAAAAGAACAGAAGGAACGGGCGGCGGCGGCGCTGGAACGGGTCGCCATGGGACATCGATTAAATAATCGACCTAATCAAATGTCGGGTGGACAGCAGCAGAGAGTTGCGATCGCAAGGGCGATCGTTAATCAACCTGTGATGTTACTAGCCGATGAGCCAACTGGGGCGCTAGATTCACATACTACGGCTGAAGTAATGGAGCTATTTGGTGAGTTAAATGCTAGCGGGATTACGGTGGTGATGGTTACGCACGAAGCCGATGTAGCCCGAAATTCACGACGGATTATCTGGTTCCGTGATGGTCAAATCATTCACGATCGCCTATCGCCGTCGGATCTCAACCATGTAATTCAATAAAAAAGCGGCGCAATGCGCCGCTTTTTTATTACTAGACCTGTTGGGAAACAAAAGCAAAGCACAGATTAGGTTTTACTTGTCTGTCCATTCCTAAGCAGTATGGAACGAAAATTTAATA
>JAYUSC010000050.1:0-13325 GCA_043755885.1 Pseudanabaena sp.
CCAGCGCCTTTGGCGCTGGAAACAACAAAATCGGTTTCATAATCTAAATCAAAAATCGCAAGGTGACATAGATCGCGGCTACCACAAGCTGCAAGATCATCACAGGAATGCCATAACGCAAAAATGTCTTAAATGAAATTCGCCGTCCATGTTGCTCAGCAACGCCTGCGGCGACAATATTTGCCGAAGCTCCCACCAAAGTTCCATTACCCCCAAGGGTTGCGCCATACATCATCGCGTAAAACAGAGGTAATACGATCGCAGGTAACTGTCCTGCAAAATCAGGTGAGAGAATCTCAGAACCAGCTAAACCAACATTAACCACATATTGCTTGAGTAAGGGAACCATTGCCACAACAAGGGGAATATTCGGCACTACGCTAGAAATTAATCCCACAAAAAAGATTAGAATAATCGAACCAAGAGCAATATTTTTGCCTAAAATTACTGCTAAAAATCCTGACATACTGCCAATGACACCTGTTTTTTCGAGTGCGCCAATCAGTACGAAAATACACATAAAGAAAATCAAGGTACTCCAATCGACATCTCGCAAAATATGTTGCACAGTGTCGATTTTGCTATGGTGAGCTAGCATCAACGCAAGGGCGGCTCCTAATAAAGCGATCGTTGCTGGAGATACAGGAATCGGCAATGATTCACCAATCACAAAAAATAGCAGCACAAAGGCGGTGATGATTGCACCAACGATTAGAGTGCGCGGATGACTGATCGTGGGACTAGGAAGCCGATCAAGATTTTCTAATTTTTTATTCCAGATTTTGCGAAATAGAAATGGCAACACGGCGACAATCACCCCAACTGCAAGCGCCCCACCCAGACTGAGTTTGAGTAGATAATCGACAAAGCTAATGTTGATGGCATCACCAACAATATAAGTTGCAGGATCGCCAACAATGGTTAATAAACCTGAGCTATTTGCCACAAATACCAGCAAAATTAATAGCGGCACAAAATCCACCCCAATTTCCTCAGCCATCGGTGGAATGAGCGGTGCTAGCAACATTACGGTTGTGGCATTGGGTAAAACGGCACAGATCGGGGTGGTAATGGCGACTATCCCTAATAGCAAGCGATCGCCTCTTCCTTTGGCGAGAATCACCATTTGAGTGGCAAGAAACTCAAACACTCTAGTTGGCTGAAAAGCCCTGACCATGACCATCACGCCAAAAAAAAGCCCCAATGTGCCGTGACTTTTGCCAATGTATCCAATGGCTTCGGGCATGGTCATCACATTGGCGATGATCAAGATTAAAGCGCCTAAAAAAGCTGCGATCGTAAAATGTAGCCACTCGGTAATTAGTAGAACAATTACACTGATGAAGATAGCCAGAGATAGTACTGCTTGCCAAGTTGCCATTATATTTAACAGTAGATCTCTTATCTAAGTAAGTTGTTTATAGGCACTGAAAGGAATTCCAGTCCGTTTTTTGATATCCATAATTGATTTAAATTCGCCACGTAATTTACGCTCTTCGGAGATTGCGATCGCAACTTTAGCTTCCACTCCCATCGCGATCAATTCATCAGCAGTCATCGAGTTAATCCGCTTCCATGAATAACCTGGTTCTTGACGATAGTCATAGCTGAAAATGACCATTGACTCGATTTTTTGGAGCGTGGCGTTCGGGATTTCGATGATGTCGTGAAGTTCTTCTAGACTAGTGAAAATATGCCCTTCAGCGCGTAAGGAGTCAATATCATTGGCATAAACGATCGGTAACCCCAAAACATTCACTAAGTCGTTCTTAGAACAGCTATTGATCTCTACTTTTGGACGATTGGCTGCGATCGCCTGAAATAATTGCTGATCTTCAGGTAGTGGTAAATGTTTCGGATAAGTCTTTGTTAAGTATTCACGCTTCAAGGCAAAGGCTGTAGCAATTTGGGCAAACCAAACAATTGTCGCAAAGCCAGAAAGATATGGGGTTGAGTAGAAAACAATTCCAGCCGCGACAAAGCCTGCACCGATACCAATCCAAATATTCGAGCCAGTTTTTACGCCAGCATAGGCGATCGCACCACCACCTAATGCTGGGAAAAAAGACCACCAAACCCATGTTGGCGTTTGATCAAACCATGAAGGTTGAGACATAGTGATTAAAGTGATACTGGTGTATTGGGGGATTAGCTTTTAAGCTCATTTATGAACAGCTAACCTAATCGCTAAATATTTTTAAGTAGCTTCTTTCGTTTCTCTTCGTACTCTTCAGCAGTGATGATACCATCATCATAAAGTCTTTTGAGATCGCCAAGTGCGGCGGTAGAGTCTTTGACCGAGGCTGTAGCATGATTTGCTACACCATTGAATTTAAGATTAAATTCAGTATCAGGCATGACAAGCAGCATAATGAACTCAATAAAAGCAGCGAAGGACGGGATACTTGTCCAGAAAAACAGTAGGTAAGCTATTCCCCATCCAGATTGTCCTAGATAAAATTTGTGCGCTCCAAAAGCCCCCAAGAAGAAGCACCAAAGAATTGCATTAGTTTTAGTCTTCATTACCATTTTCTTGTTTTCTTTTTACTGATATTAATGTAGATACGGGCTTATCTTACAGTCTTGGAAATCTTTTTAGATAGTAAATATACTACAAGGATTCCCAATTTCGCTTCGAGCAAAGCTATGGAAATTTGCAGATAGGGATGCATGTCAGGATTAGAGTTAAGGGCAAACGCAGCAATTCCCACAAGCGCAAAAGGTAAAAACCTCAATTTTTTGGCTATGGGTTTAACGCTCAAATGCTTAAAACTAGATATCATTTTTTTCTCTGCAAGAGCGGTCTTTAAAAGATAATGCCCTATTTATATTTAAAACTCAATGTTGCGGTAGATTTCTGCGATCGCAAATTCAATACTCAATGACTGCAATAAAATCGACTGATCTAAACCATCAAAAGCGATGTATGTCCAGCCTTGTGATTGCTTACTGTAATGTTCCACAAAAACTTTATTTTGGCGAATTAATAGGTATTCACAGAAACTCGGAATCGAACGATACATCCGAAACTTGTCAGTGCGATCGTATTCTTCTGTGGATGGGGAAAGCACTTCAACAATTAAAAGCGGATTTAAGACTTCATCCTCGCGGTCTCCATTAAATTCTAACGCCCCATCAAAAACCATCGCATCTGGGTATACGCCACGCCGATAATCAGGAATCCACAGCCGCAAATCGTTGTTAATTGGCTCAAAGTTGGTATTTTGTAGCTTATTATCCAGAAGATTGAGCATATTCCGACTAATACGGCTATGTTTAACAGTTCCACCACTCATCGTAATAATTTCTCCATCATGGTATTCACGTTTTTCTTCAGAGATATTGGCGATCGCACGATATTCATCGAGACTGTAGCGGCGCTCAGTGGTGGCAAGCATGAGGTTGTAACTGAAAGACAACGGTTATATTTTAGCGTCACGATCTAAAATAGGCTGTGACTGAATATTTTCTTAGGAGTTGATTTTGATTTCTTCAGCAGTTTTGTCTGATCACACGAGTAACTTAGACAACTTAGATAGCGATCGCGAATTAGCTTTATTGGCGCATCGATCGCATTTTCCTGCTTTAGAAAATCGCACCTACTTTAATTACGGTGGACAAGGCGTAATGTGTGAGGCAGCGCTAGATGCGATCGCCAAAAACTTTCGCCATATCGAGTCGCTCGGCTGTTTCTCCAATGCCGCAGGCGATTGGATGATGAATGAGTATGACGCGACTAAAATTGCGATCGCGCAAGAATTTCAAGTCAGCCCAAGTACCATTACGCTTACCGAAAATACGACCGTTGGTTGCAATATTGCGCTGTGGGCTGTGGATTGGCAAAAGAGCGATCGCTTATTACTCTCAGATTGCGAACATCCTGGGATCATTGCAGGAGCAGTCCAAATCCAAAAACGCTTTGGCATCGAAATTGACTATTTCCCCTTGACAAATACTCGTAATGCTAGCGCTGAAGGTAAAGATAGCGAGTCGGTTGTCGAGTTATTAGTGCAGCATTTGCAGCCAAAAACGCGGATGGTGATGGTGAGCCATATTTGTTGGAATACGGGACAGGTTTTGCCGCTAAAGGCGATCGCAAAGGCTTGTCATGATCGTGATGTATTAGTTGCTGTTGATGCGGCTCAGTCCGTGGGTGTATTGCCATTAAATCTCGAAGATATTGCGGCGGATTTTTATGCATTTACAGCCCATAAATGGTGGTGTGCGCCCCTCGGCTTAGGTGGTTTGTATATTCGCCCTGAAATTTTTGAGGCGATCGAGCCAGTCTTTGTCGGTTGGCGTGGGATCACAAACGAAACGCCAATTCCGCAATGGCGACAAGATGGGGCAAAATTTGAGGTGGCTAGCTCCACCTATGCGCTTTATGAATCCATGCGAATTGCGATCGCGAATGCTAATAGTTGGGGTACACAACTCCAGCGCTATCAGCGTATTTGCCAATTAAGTCAAATTTTATGGAAAAGACTAGATGCTCTGCCCCACATTGATTGTATAAGGCAAATACCGCCAGAGTCGGGACTGATTTCGTTTAAAATCAATCAAGAGCTACTCAAAAAATCTTATGCTTTAATCAGTAAACAATTAGAATCAGAACACCAAGTATTGATCCGTGCGCTGCTCGATCCAAATTGTTTGAGAGCTTCTGTTCATTATCTTACCTCCATGTCTGATATTGATAACCTTGTCTCAATGCTTGCAACAATGAATTAAAAACTATAACTTCTCAATTCCCCAGTAATTCTCAGTTAATTAAATCCATCCAAACTTCTACCATGTCCATATTCTCGCAAGCACCTCAACCAACTCCTGACAAAAAAGAGCAAACTCTATCGCGATCGCAAGTACTAATTGCCATGGCGGTGACTGCGATTATCTTTTTAGGAATCTCTAAGGGTTGGGTGTACTTAACGGGCATACCGATGGTTCCGCTGCGTTGGCAGCCAGAACATGCGGCGATTGGTGTAGGTATAGGAATTGGAGTCGCTTTACTTAGCAGCTTAATTTATGAAGTTTGGGAAAGCTATCGCATCGCCGCCCAAGAATATTTGGAAATGGTACTTCAGCCCTTAGAACCAGTCGATCTCATTTGGTTAGGTTTGCTACCTGGGCTGAGCGAAGAAATGCTATTTCGCGGTGTGGCTCTGCCAGCGCTGGGCATGAATGGGGTGGCGTTGATCATTACCAGCGTTGTATTTGGGGTGCTACATATGGCAAGTGCTAAGCATTTGTCCTATACAGTTTGGGCGATCGCAGTGGGGATGATGCTTGGCGCAGTCACGATGTATACAGGCAATCTATTATCGGCAATCATTGCCCATGTACTTACCAATTCACTCTCAGGTGTCATCTGGAAATACAAACAATCCAAAATCTAGATTTTGCGATTAAAAAAAGAGAGGCGGCGCATCGCGCCGCCTCTCTTTTTTTGATTGCGTCAAAACGCATTATTCAACTACTTTTTCTTTGAATTGCTTCCCAGCCGAAAAAGCAGGAACGCGGGTGGCGGCGATCACCATTTTTTCGCCAGTGCGAGGGTTGCGACCTTCGCGCTCTTGGCGATCGCGTGGCTCGAACGAACCAAAGCCAACCAAAGTAACGCGATCGCCTTCAGCCACAGCATCAACGATGGATTCGAGGGCGGCCGTAACGATCACTTCGATATTTTTCTTGGATACGGATACCTTTTCGGCGATCGCATCTACTAATTCACCTTTATTCACAGATATAGCTCCTATGTCGCTTGAGATTAAGACGTAATTGTGCAGGATTTCTATCAGGATTGCAGTAGTGCAAATCCATAAGACGGAATCAATATACAGCACCTATGGCAGTCGTCAAGCGCTTTTGACAAAAATTTCGCAAAAGTTTTTAAACCAGTAAAGAATATGCGAAGGATATTCTTTGCGAAACTAGCGTACAGCTTGACGCATATAATCAGCCCAAACCTGTGCTGCAACTCCACTTGAGCCATTGGTAACACCTTCATCATTGCCGAGCCAAACGGCTGTGACTAGGTTTTTTCTTGGCACAGCACCGATAAACCAAAGATCGCGCCCTTCGTCGGTAGTTCCTGTTTTCCCAATCACCGTACCTTGAGGAATCGCCGCCGATCGCCCTGTCCCATATTGGACGACTCCGCGCATCATATCAAGCATGGCGCTAGCAACTCCCGCGTCAATTTTCTGTTGGGGCTTAAAGAAAGTACTTGCATCAAAAATAACGCGACAGGTTTGACGATCTTTAGGATTTTGACAATCAGCGCTATCGAGAATGCGTTTGATCGCATGGGGTTTAATGTATTTGCCCTCATTTACCACCGTGGCATAGGCTCCCGCCATCTCTAAGATTTTGACTTCATTGCCACCTAAAACCATATTGTTAGATTCGTCTAGTTTGGCGGTGATCCCCAAGTTCTTTGCCATTTTCACAACATTATCCAAACCTGCGCTATCAGCAACTCGCATTGCTACCACGTTTTCCGACAGAGCAAAGCCTCGATACATATCGATCGCACCGCTACCGCCATTGTGACAGCCCGCAACCCCAGAAAATCCACTACAGGAAAAAGCCCTGCTCGGCGAAATGCCACGATCGACAGCGGCGGCATAACTGAATAATTTAAAAGTTGAACCTGGTTGGCGCATAGCTTGGGAAGCACGATTAAACTGACTTGCCTTATAGTCAACACCGCCTGTCATCGTCAATAGCGAACCATCGCTACTATTCACGGTCACGATCGCACCTTGACTAAATCCGATGCTGCCACCATCGCGAGCAACCGCATCACGCAACGCTTCGTCTGAAGCTTTTTGCATGGCGAGATCGAGATTAGTCTCCACGATCAGATTTCCTTCCCGCGCAAAGTTGTCGCCGAGAATATCTTGCAACTCCTCAAACACATAGCTGTAGTAATAGGGCGCAACTGAGCCTTGCAGTTTGCTTTTAGCAGCTTCGTTAAGAATCAATATCGATCGCCTTGCGCGTTCAGCATCCTTATCGGTGATTACCCCTAATTCCGCCATGCGGTTGAGAATGCGATCGCGATATTCGATCGCTAAGTTTTTGTTTTTAAAAGGATTAATTGTTTCGGGTGAAGGTAATAGCCCGACGAGGGTAGCCGCTTCTGAGAGCGTTAATTCTGAAGCTTCTTTACCAAAATAAAGTTTGGCAGCATCTTTAAATCCGTAAACGCCATAACCTGTATAGGCTCGATTCAGATAGAGACGCATAATCTCTTCTTTGTTATAGGTAAACGTCAGCTTAATCGCCGCCGCTGCCTCACGCCATTTGCGCCCTGCGGAGTCATCTGTCCCCACATAGGTCTTACCCAACAAATTCCTTGCTAACTGCTGCGTAATCGTACTAGCACCCTCTAAGCGCTCGCCCCGACTGCGGACATTGGTAACGATCGCCCGCACAACGCCCACAGGATCAACGCCCACATTCCAATAGAACGAAGTATCTTCGGAGGCGACGACCGCTTTAGGAATAAATTGCCCAAACTCAGCGAAAGTCGCATATTCAGTATGGTTAGCAATATCTGTAGGATCGAGGCGCTTGATGCTATCGCCAGCTAACACTTCGACAGGGCCCTGTTGGGTGACTGGTAAAGGCTTCAGATCGGGTACTCGACTAAGTTCATAGCCGATCGCTAAAACCATCATTCCTGCGATCGCACCAATCCCCATACCCGTATAGATCAGCGTGCGAATATACCAAGGCGGCGGATCGAGGTAGCGAATTGTCGCGGCTTCAGCAAGTTCGGGCGGTCCCAGCGTAATTTTCATTTTGTGCTTTAACGGCACTGATTTTAAACGCTGCTTATCGCGATAAATGCCATTAGTCGAGTCTTGATCTTGAAGAATAAATTGCGCTTTCTTTTGAGTGCGATCGCGAACTAATTGAGCATGAACTTGGCTAACCAATGGCGTTTGCACGACAATATCGCATTTGCCTGTACTGCGTCCAAGAATATAGCGATCGCCCACTAAGTCATAAATTTCAGGCTTGTCTTTTTGCGATCGGCGCACTTCCAGCTTGGGGACACGCTCTTTCGGATTAATTTTTAAGACACCATTAACTACCTGTGTAAGTTGATGAAGTTGGGTCATCAACTTGGATTTAGGTGGTTTGGGCTGCGATGGCGGTTGGGGTGGTTGAGGCGATTGGGGCGATTTCATAAAAAGCTGGGACGTAAAATTTGAAAGCACAGTTTCCGATTATGTCTGCAAATTTTATTATGCCCTTACCGTGACCCAAAGTAGAGTGACGGCGCGGCGCGTCACCACTCTACTTTGGATTGGGATCGTGTTAACCTAGCTGTTTAGACTTGATTTTAGTAAATCGCTATGACTGGATTTGTTGGGCTGCACGTTCATACTGAATATAGTTTACTCGATGGGGCAAGCCAAATCCCCGATATGGTCAACCGCGCTGTCGAGCTAGGAATGCCTGCGATCGCACTCACCGATCATGGAGTCATGTACGGTGCGATTGAGCTAATCAAGATCTGCAAATCTAAGGGGATCAAGCCGATTATTGGTAACGAAATGTACGTCTTGAATGGCGACATTACGATCCAATACAAAAGAGAAGATAAAAAGAAAAAATATCACCAATGCGTTCTCGCCAAAGATACACAAGGTTATCGCAATCTGGTTAAACTCACCACGATTTCGCATTTACAAGGCTTTCAAGGTAAAGGAATTTTTGCGCGTCCTTGCATTAATAAAGAATATTTACTGCAATATAAAGAAGGCTTAATGCTCACTTCTGGCTGCTTGGCTGGAGAAGTTCCCCAAGCAATCATGAACAGTGACCCCAAACTAGCGCGGGAAGTCGCAGCTTGGTATAAAGAACATTTTGGCGATAATTATTATCTAGAAATCCAAGATCATGGATACCCTGAAGATCGGGTTGTGAATGTGGAAATTTGCAAGATTGCTAAAGAATTAGATATTAAAGTAATTGCCACAAATGACTCTCACTTCACCTCTTGCATGGATGTCGAAGCCCATGATGCGCTGCTCTGTATTCAAACTGGGAAATTAATTTCCGATGAGAAGCGGCTCCGTTATAGCGGCATGGAATATTTCAAATCCTATGACGAGATGAAGCAGTTATTTCGTGATCATTTAGAAGATGATGTGATCGAAGAATCTCTAGCGAATACGCTCAAAGCCGCAGCCAAAGTCAAGCCCTACGACCTGATGCGCGATCCCAGTGCTGCTGATTATCCGATTCCTGAAGGACATACTGCGGATACTTATTTTGAAGAAGTGACATGGCAAGGCTTATTGCAAAGATTTAACGCCAAAACCCATGCTGAGATTTCGGCAGAATATCAAGAGCGTCTGCGCTTTGAGCTAGGCATCATCATGCAAATGGGGTTTGCGACTTACTTCCTCGTCGTCTGGGACTACATCAAATATGCTAGAGACAAAAAGATTCCTGTCGGTCCTGGGCGCGGTAGTGCGGCGGGTTCGTTAGTCGCCTATTCCTTGGGAATCACCAATATTGACCCAATCCATCATGGACTTCTATTTGAAAGATTTCTCAATCCAGAACGGAAGTCGATGCCAGATATTGATACCGACTTCTGCATCGATCATCGAGCGGAGTTGATAGATTATGTGACTCAACGCTATGGACAGGAGCGGGTCGCGCAGATTGTGACCTTTAATCGACTCACATCTAAAGCAGTTCTCAAGGATGTAGCACGAGTGCTAGATGTCTCCTACAGCGAATCCGATAAAATGGCGAAGATGATTCCTGTAGCGCGTGGAAAACCTGCCAAGCTGAAGGTAATGATTTCCGAAGAATCGCCAGCACCAGAATTTCGCGATCGCTATAAAAATGATCCCAAAGTATTTGAATGGCTAGACATGGCGATGCGGATCGAAGGCGTGAACAAAAGTTCGGGCGTACATGCGGCGGGTGTAGTTATTTCGCCGTTCCCATTGGATGAAGTTGTGCCATTGCAACGTAGCAATGAAGGTCAGGTGGTCACGCAGTACACGATGGAGGATTTGGAGTCCCTCGGTTTATTGAAGATGGACTTTTTGGGACTGCGAAATCTGACAACGATCGAGCATACGAGCAAGCTGATTCGCAACAATCAAGATCCGAATTTTCATATTGATGCGATCGCACCCGATATGCTCACTGAGGCAAATCAAAAGACCTATAAGCTACTCGAAAAAGGCGATCTAGAAGGTATCTTCCAATTAGAATCTTCAGGCATGAAACAGATCGTCAAAGATCTCAAACCTTCCAATATTGAAGATATTTCTTCGATTCTAGCTCTCTATCGTCCAGGTCCATTGGATGCTGGACTAATCCCCAAGTTCATTAACCGTAAGCATGGCAGGGAAGCGATCGAGTATCAGCATCAAAGCCTAGAACCAATTTTAAATAATACCTATGGAGTCTTGTGCCTAGCGAAGGGAACTTTAATTGCTAGCCCTGATGGCAAAAGCACCCCAATTGAGGATATTCGCAAAGGAGATGTAATTCTTTCCTCTGATGGCAAGCGCGTATGGTCGGCAAAAGTTGCAAAACAATGGCAAAGCGGACTTAAATCCATTGTCAAAATCACCCTATCCACAGGAACAGAAATTTACTGTACGCCAGAGCATCGTTTTCTCACGCCACAGGGCGATCAATTTGCCTATGAGCTAAAACCTCTCGGTAATATAAAAAATGCTCATGTGAACGGCTCAATTATTTATGAAACTTGGCAGGTTTCTGAAAACCATAAATCTCTAAATCCTAATGAAGCTTACTTATTAGGTATGTTTGTTGGTGATGGACACCTAACTTCTAGTTCTCCTAATATTGCTTGTTCTAGTGAAGAAACTGCAAAGTGGATTGCTAATCTCATAGTTGAAACTTGGGGTGGGGAACCGAAGCATTATTTTCATACCCGTTGTTGGTATGCCTACGCGAAGTTCAATACCCAGCCAAAGCCAACACCATTAACTATCTTGATGGATAGGATTTATGATGGTAGAAGCTGGAAAGTGAATTCTAAAGATAAATGTTTGCCTATTGATATCGTTGATTATCAAGAAAGCGATCGCATTAATGTATTAAGAGGCTTATGGGATAGTGATGGTTCTTATACTCAAAACCCATATTTCCGTAGTATTTCTACCCAACTTATTAATCAAGTAGGGCAATTGCTAAGTAGTCTAAAAATCTCCTACTCTCTACATTTAACCCATGTGATGATTACGGATATTGCTCGTTTCTATCAGGTAATTGGAGAGCCAAGATTGCCAGAAAAACTTACTGGCAAGAAAAAACATAACTTTATCCCAGTTCCATCTTTGCGAATGCAGGAAGAATTGGAAGTTGCGATCGCAAAAACTGACCGTGAAAGCCGAAAAACTGCAAAGAGATCGCTCCAAGCAGGAGTAATGTTTAAACCTGTCCGATCGCAATATGCAACTCAAATTAATGGCTGGGCTGAAGCGTATCAAAGAATCTACACAGAGACTTACTTACAAGATGTGCGTCCCGTATTTGTAGTATCTGTTGAAGATTGGGGAACTGCCGAATGTTTTGATATCGAAATGAAGGATCAAAACTATGCTTATTTCCTTGCCAATGGAGTCGTTACTCATAACTGTTATCAAGAGCAGATCATGAAAATGGCGCAGGATCTGGCGGGATATTCCCTTGGTGCTGCGGACATGTTGCGGCGGGCGATGGGTAAAAAAAAGCCCGAAGAAATGGAGAAACAGCGTTCAATTTTCCTTGATGGTTGTGCTAAAAATGGTATTAGGTCAGAGATTTCCAATGATCTATTCGATCAAATGGTGATCTTTGCAGAATATTGCCTGAGTTACGATACGCTCGTAAGAACTGTAGAATTTGGTCTGATGCCCATTGGTAAAATTGTGGAGCATCAAATTGAATGTCAGGTTTATAGTGTGGATGAGAATGGATTGAGTTATACACAGCCGATCGTACAATGGCACGATCGCGGTAATCAAGAAGTCTTTGAATATGAGCTAGAAAATGGCGATCGCATTAAAGCTACCAAAGATCATAAATTCATGACTACTGACGGTCAGATGCTTGCGATCGATGAGATTTTTGAGCGCGGGTTGGATCTTGCGATCGCAAAATAGATTTTAACTGCGATCGCTATCAACAAAAAAATAAGCTATGATCTAACTTCTATCAAATCATATTAAGGATTCCAAAATGGATGCAATGACGACTCAGCAAGCAAGCCATAACTTAGATAGATTGATCGATCGCGTAATTGACAACGTACAGCCAACAATTCTTTGTAATGATAAGGGTAACAAGGCTATTTTAATTTCACTAGACGAATTTTCTGCTTGGCAAGAAACTTTATATTTACTTTCAAATCCCTTTAATGCCAAACATCTGCTCAACTCAATTCAATCCGCAAAAATAGGCAAAATCACCGAAAGAACTTTAATCGAAGAATGAAAATAACATTTACAGAAGCTGGTTGGAATGATTATCTATGGTTTCAAGATACCGATAAAAAACTCCTGAAAAGAATTAATCTTTTAATCAAAGACACTCTACGCAATTCTTTTGAAGGATTAGGAAAACCAGAACCGTTGAAAGCCAATCTATCAGGCTATTGGTCAAGGCGGATTAATACAGAGCATCGATTAGTTTATGAAGTACTAGATGATAGTGTTTTGGTTGTTGCTTGTCGGTTTCATTATCAAGATTAGAGTGAAATTCTAAAGCTACCAAAGATCATAAATTCATGACTACTGACGGTCAGATGCTTGCGATCGCAGAGATTTTTGAGCGCGGGGTGGATCTTGCGATCGCAAAATAAACTAGAACTGCGATCGCTCTTTAGATTTTGAAGATCTAAGGCGCTGTTTGGCTAAGTCATAGGCGGGATCGTGTTCGTCAAAGCTAATAATCCGAACAGTTTTAGGAAAAGGAGAATCAACAACTCTATAAATTAATCGATATGCACAATCATTCCAGTCAATTTCTAGCGATCGGTAATTTGCCAAATCCCCTTTTAATGCGTGGCTTGGAAAATATTGGTTTGTCTGTAGTGGATTTGTGGATAGAAGTTGTTTGAGACTGGGATACAGTTTGTAGCTGCACTGGCAGTTTTTGGATATCCTGTTGAATTACCAGTTGATTTTCTTGAATTGCGTATAAAGATTTCGCTTTGCGACTTTTGTTTTTGCCCACTAAGGCAGCATGTAAAAATAAGTTGAGCATTTTTTGAGCGAAGTTCTATAATAATAGAAGGAGAATTTGGATTGAGATAGTCATGTTAAATGTTG